>JAPKCI010000173.1 GCA_028823035.1 Rubripirellula sp. | reverse complement strand
ACAACGAGGACGATAATTCAGACGATAATTCAGACGATAATTCAGACGATAATTCGGACGATACTCGTCGCAAACGCGCAAATGTGCCCACGTGGCTCGAAACCGTCGAATTGCTGGTTGATGCCAACATCGAAAACCACAAGAATTCGAAGGGTGGTGGCGGAGGCCGGGGCCGGGGTGGCAGACGGAGATAAATACTGGGTGGTTTTCTACAGACGCCCCGTGCCATAAGATCCTAGGTACGCGGCGGCGGCAGCCATGATATGCATGCCGACCCGTAGAATTCTCTTGTCCGATGGTGGCGACCCTTACGACTGTGAGTCGTGAACCTGGTCAGGCCTTAACTGGAGCAGCCATAAACGGCGTAGCTTTGTGTAAGGGTTGCCGCCACCGGGCAAGAGCCTGCTTCCACCCGTTGAGCTGGAAGTGGATGACCATCACAACCTCGACGAACCCCACTTCGCATGGCTGATCCCCTCGATAAGTCCGAAGATGGCAACTATCTGGTTGTCGCCCGTCGATATCGACCGCGAGGATTCGACGAACTGGTTGGCCAAGAGCATGTTTGTCGTGCGCTCAAAAATGCAATCGAAACAAGTCGTGTTGGTCACGCCTATCTATTCACAGGTGCCAGAGGGGTAGGCAAGACAAGCGCTGCAAGAATTTTTGCCAAAGCGTTGACAAATGAATCCGGTCCCAGTGTCACCCCCGACAACGATAGCGATGTCGCCCTCGCGATCGATGCAGGGCAGGACATCGATGTAATCGAAGTTGACGGAGCCAGTAACCGAGGGATCGATGAGATTCGCAGCTTGCGAGCGAACATTAGTGTCAGGCCCAGTCGGGCCAGATACAAAATTTACATTATCGATGAAGTGCACATGCTCACGCCGCAAGCCTTCAACGCATTGCTGAAAACACTCGAAGAACCGCCTGAGCATGTAAAGTTCATTTTCTGCACGACCGATCCTGAGAAACTGCCGATCACTGTCCTGAGTCGCTGCCAGCGTTTCGATTTCGCGCCTGTCGAAGTACCTAAGATCGTCAAACGACTACGTGAAATCGTAACCGCTGAATCAGCGGAAGCCGATGACGCCGCGCTCGAACTGATCGCACGCCGTGCGGCAGGTTCAATGCGAGACAGTCAGTCTCTGCTTGAGCAGGTGTTGAGTTTCAGCCACGGTCAACTTTCAGCCGACCACGTCCATTCCATGCTTGGAACAGCTGACGACGTGCGTCTGCACGCATTGGCATTTGCAATGGCAGATCGCAACACCGCCGAAGCGATGCGTATCTTGGACGAAAGCATCGACGCCGGAATCGATGCAGCGCGTCTTGCGGAGCAACTGCTGTGTTACTTTCGTGACTTGATGGCTGTAACTGTCGGCTGTGCCCCCTCCTTGCTCAGGCATACTTCGGCGGCACTGCAAGGCGAGCTCAAAGAGCTAGGAGAACGCTGGGGGCTGCAAACCGTGCTGGCAGTCGTGGGCCTGATCGACCAGACGCTGGTACGAATCACGCACAGCGTCTACGCGCGAGTTTTACTCGAAGCCACTTTGATTCAGATCTGCAATCTGCCCGATCTTCAAAACATCGCCAATCTCGCCGCCGCCGCCGACAACGCTGGTCAGGTAGCGGGCCAAAAAAAAAAGCCCGCAGTAGCTCCCCTGCGTCGACCAATCGCAACGACTGATTCCACCCTCGCCCCGACAACGAACAGTGGCGTCAGGCCTGCCGCTGATGGCGGTGACAGATCACAAGCGGACAGACCTGGTTTGCAAGCGACTAAGACCGACAAACTACCCCAACCAGAACGCAAAGCTCCATTAGCCAGCACTGGCACCTCAACCGATCAGGCGGTGAAAACGGCCACGACCGACGTCAGCACGACAGGCACGGACGCAGCAGTTTCTTCCTCCACATGGAATCAGGCGATAGCGCAGCAAGCTTGGCAAGCAGCGCTTGGTGATCTTGAATCGATGACCGAATCCTTCGCACGCGTGGTCAGCAAGGTGGTCGCAATGGGCCCCCAGCAACTCAGACTCGAATTTCCGGCCAACGGTGGCCTGGCAATGAAACGATGTGAATTGCCCGAACATCGCAATGCGATCACGAAAGCGATCTCGCACCGTGCGGGACGTGACGTCACCCTCGATTTCCATCTTGCCGTTGCCGAACCAAAAAAGCCAAAACCGAACGTCAATAAACCATCACGATTACAGCGGATGCAGGAAATCGAAGCCAATGAGTTGGTCAAGTCTTGCATTGAACTGTTCAACGCAGAAATCGTCCGCATCGACAAAGCTCACTAGAATAATACGCTCACTAGTACCTTAAAAGGAAATCAACATGTTCAAAGGATTGGGAAATCTTGGCAACATCGCATCGATGGTTGGGGCGTTTCAACAATTGCCCGAAAAGATGCAGGAACTGAACGAACGGATGAAACTAGAGAGCGTCAGCGCGAGTTCAGACTGCAGCACGGTAAAGGTATCCATGAATGGTGTCGGTCATGTTTACGAAATAAAAATCGAGGGTGACTTGACCGGCCCGGATTTGGAACAGGCCGTTCAGGACGCCACCAATGCTGCGGGCGCAGCGGCCAAGCAACTTTATGCCGAGTCCATCAGCCAGATGATCAGTGACATGGACCTCAACCTGCCCGGCATCGACAACGTCCTGGCCAGCTTAACCGGAGGCAGTTGAACGGATGAGCAACCACGGTGGTGCCGTTTCCGAACTTGTCGAACAACTTGGACGACTGCCGGGAATCGGACGTAAGAGTGCAGAACGACTGGCGTTTCATCTGCTGCGGGTTAGTGAACAGGAAGCGCTTGCCTTGGCTGAATCAATCCGCCGAGTCCGACAGGATGTTCGGTATTGCGAACACTGCTTCAACCTTTCCGAGAGCGAAGCATGTGCGATCTGCAACGATGGGAATCGCGACAGCACGCAGTTGTGCGTCGTCGAGCAACCGCGTGATCTGATGAGCCTTGAACAGGCAGGGGTATTCAAGGGTGTCTACCACGTGTTGCTGGGCCGGATCGCTCCATTGGACGGCATCGGTCCGGACCAACTGACGATCGATGCACTGGTGGAACGAGTCAGAACGGGAAATTTTGTAGAAATAATCATGGCGACCAACCCCACCGTCGAAGGCGACGGAACTTCTCTGTACGTAAGCAACCTTTTAGGCGATTTTCCCGTTCAAATCACCCGTCTCGCCCGAGGAATTACCGCGGGAAGTGTGTTGGAATATGCCAATCGCGAGATGATTGCGGACGCTTTATCAGGAAGACAAAAACTATAATTGGAACGGGACTTGCGTTGCTGCCGGGGCGGGGAGCTATGATGAAGGAAAATGCCACCGTGGCATGAATGGATTTCCCAGTCGTGAGAACCTGTCATGCGGATGTCGATGGGCCTTCAGGCCCGACAGTTGCAAACCCAAAAGCTGGCCCCGCGGATGATCCAGTCGATGGAGATTCTGCAACTGCATGCGCTCGCATTGCAAGAACGCATTGAACAGGAGATGAACGAAAATCCGCTACTGGAACAACAGGAAGTTGATCCCCTGGATCCCGAAGAAGCGAACACCGAGCCCCCCACAAAAGACACCCGCAGCGAAGACGAAAAAGAACTGGTCGTCGACAATGATCACAATAACAAGGAGGATTTCGAGCGGTTGCAAAACATGGTTTCGGAATTGCCCAACACGTTCGACGAATCGTTTCGGCGTTCGGCAAACCGAATGCAGGAGGATGCAGATCGCCGTCACGACTTGATGGCCAATGCGGTCTCCCGCCCCGAGTCGCTCAATGATTTCCTGCTTCACCAACTGTCTGAAATGGACATTGATGATCGAATTGAACAGATTGCCGAACGGATCATCAGCACACTGGATGCACGTGACGGAGGATACCTGCGAACACCACTGGTCGACCTGCTGCCCGCAGGTCACACCCCCGAAGATCTGGAACTAGCAGAACAGGCTCTGGCTTTATTGCAATCGCTCGAACCAGCGGGAATCGCAGCCCGAACACTGAGTGAATGTCTGCTCAGGCAGATCAAAGCCTCATTTTCGCACCACGACGAAATGCGAACGCTGATCGAGTCGCATCTGGAAGATATTGCCGAGAATCGCCTGCCTCAGATCGCCAAGAAAACTGGGTACAGCATTGACCTGATTCAAACCGTTCGGGACGAATTGCATGTTCTGAATCCCAAACCGGGCGCAATGTTCATGGAAACCTACGTACCTAACGTGACACCAGACATCATTCTCGAGCAGGATGATTCCGGAGAGTACTGCGTAAAGCTGGATGACGATCGTGTGCCAACACTTTTCATCAGCGAGTACTATCGCAACCGACTGCAGGATCCATCAAGCACTCCTGCGGAGCGAGATTTCATCAAAGGCAAGATCAACAGCGCCCAGTGGCTAATCGATTCCATCGAACAACGCCGCAGCACACTGACGAAAGTCGCCCAAGCTATCGTGGAACACCAGAAACGCTTCCTCGATGAAGGCCCGGAGGCCATCGAACCCTTGAAAATGCAACAAATCGCTGACAAGGTCGGTGTTCATGTGACGACGGTTAGCCGCGCCGTCGATGACAAGTGGATTCAAACGCCGCGAGGTATCCTGCCTTTAAAAAGGTTCTTCGTCGGTGGAACACAGACCGAAGATGGAGAAGACGTTGCTTGGGATACAATCCGCCTGAAACTGCAGGAACTGATCGACAAGGAAGACAAGAGTGATCCCTACAGTGACGAAAAACTGGTTGAAGAATTAAGGAAAGCTGGTATGGCTGTCGCGCGGCGTACGGTGACCAAGTACCGCAAACGCATGGGCATTCCCAGCAGTCGCCAGCGTCGCGACTGGTCGCTGGTCAAGAAGTAACATTCAGGAAATGAACTTCATCCCCCAAGACAAAGCCAGCCCACTGATCATCTGTGGACTGGCTTTTTAGGATTTCGGCGAACGCCGATTTGTCAGACCGCCTGCATCACGTCCATTTCCTTTGCCAGCCTTTTTCGGGCAACATGCAGTCGACGCTTGATCGTTCCGACGGGTGCTTCAAATTGATCGCTCATCTCGACAAGCGATTTACTCTGAAGGTAAAACGCCTTCAGAGTCTCTTGATCAAGCAAACCCAATCGGTCGATGCTGGCTCGAACAGCGGTGGCCCGTTCACGGCACTCGGCAATTTCCTCGGGTGACCCCACGGCAATGCACGTCGCCTCAAACGTTTCCGGGTCGCAAGCGAGCGCAACCCGATTACGGGTCATACGGTTGATTGCCATCCGATGGACGATTCTGCGCAACCATCCCCCAAATGCCTCTGGCACGCGGAGTTGATCGATCTTTTGCATCGCCTGAACGAATACATCCTGCGCCAATTCTTCGGCTTCATCAGCGTTGTGCACTCTTCGCATTGCCAACGCCACCATGGCGGGTCGGTATCGCTCGAACAATTCGCCAAAGGCTTCCCGGTCGCCAGCCTGTGCGGCTCGAACGAGTTCCGCCACGGTACAGGGTTGCATGGTAAGAGTGATGGTTTCTGTAAAATTCATCTTTCGGTTCCTCCGCTTTTGGCTCATTGGAAACGCACTTAAAAAGCAACGTCCGAGCCAGTAATCCGCTCTCTCAAAGAGCATTCAATGGGGTTGTTGCACGTGGTTGAACACGTGATCTTTCTGTCTTTGGAAATTTGCCAGCAACCGAATCAAAGTCATTCCGACCCGAACGGTGAATCCTGACAAACGCACTGGCAACGCCTGCGGTTCAAGACATCAATATTCGATGTCGGAGAACAGTACGGCCGTCGATCTGGGGATCGTGGTTGTCACGAAGGCACGCTGAATGAGGTGCAGATGCCAATTGACATCACTACCTGAACCCAACCTTGGTAATCCCTGCGCGGGCAACGACAACGATCATGGAAACACAGCAACGCCGAATCAGGCGCTAAATGTTCCCGTCGGACAACTTGCGACTACCCCAATGGGCTGTAGCTGCAATCTGTCCCGTTGACTGCCCGCAAACACGGCATGACACCTGTGCAAGTCGCCCTCAGGCGACATACACATGAGGCCGGTATAGTCGGGCTTCCCTAGAGACTTCCGCTGTAGCCATAGATGAAGGCCCATGACGATTGCGAACGACACGACAGCCTTGATCTCACGGACGGTGGCGACAACCACGGGGCGTGTGACGGCGGTAATGAATTGCTCGAAACGCATTTGAACCTCCAAAGGCACCTCAAACGGTGCGAGAGCGGAGTACAGAAAAAACCAATGAACCTGATGCCGAATCGAAAGATTCGAACACATCCTTCAAACTCAAGGTTATACCAAAGAGTTCTCGAAAACCAGTCAAACCATCGTCGATGGCAAAAACGGTTCCGTAACGATCAAATAGACGCAGCTGTCGATCTAAGGTTCGCACAAAAAACCAAAAAACTTCCGGGGCAGGGAATTTCGATGGTTCCATCCGTTGATTCGAAGGATTTCAAGCAGCTTACTACAGCGGGGCTGAATGCTATCGCTGATTTGGTCTGGCCCCCTTCGTGCCCGCTTTGCAATCAATCCTCACCAAGTGTCGATGGCTTCGCAGCCGAATTTTGCCAAGACTGTGAATCGGCCCTGTCGGTCAGCGAAGAGGCAACCCGCGTGGCCTGTCGTCGCTGCGGCGTTCCAAGCTCCCAAACGCAATTGTGCAAAGCCAACATTCGCTCAGTCGAGGGTTCAAGGGCCCATGAATCTAAATTCGCCCTTCGAGCCACAGAAGGTTGCTCAGACGTTCCAAACGTCTTGATCGGATTGCCCGAAAAGTGCGTTCGCTGCCGTAACCAAGTCTTCGAATTCGAGGCTATTCTACCGCTCTGGATTTACGAGCACCGAGTCCGCGACGCGGTCGTCGCAGCCAAATATGCCCATCAAACAGCTCTTGGTGACGCTCTTGGACGCCGCCTGGGGAAACACGTCAGGACGAGATTGATGGAAAATGTTCATTTTGACCTCGTGACCTACATTCCATCCCATTTCACCCGCCAGTTCGCCCGTGGCGGCAATGGGAATCAGATCATCGCCCAAGCCGTTGCCAGAATGCTGGCAACCCCCTGCCGCATGCCACTAAGAATCACACGTCGTATCCGTAAGCAAGCTTGGCTTGGGGACCAAGCAAGGATTAAAAACGTGAGCGGTGCGTTTTCGTTAAAAAAAGGCTATGCTTTGAACAGATCAGAGGCAATTGCTGGCAAATGCATTCTTCTGGTTGACGACGTTCTGACCACCGGAGCGACGGCCAATGAGGTCGCTCGAGTCCTGCTGGCAGCCGGTGCACGGACAGTTTCTTTGGCAGTAGTTGCCCGAGCCATACGGTCCATTTGAGCAGTTTTGGATACACCAGCGGTGTATTGTTTCCGATAGTTTGAGGGGGGCCGCACAGATCGCCTTCCGCTCACCAGTACTGCTTCAATTCCAATTCACCTCCTGCCCCACGCCAATCGATCATGCATTGAAGACCTATTTGCGACATCATCGCAGGGTCTTAAGAAATGCAACGCAGGGCCTTAAGAAATGCAACGCGAAGAAAGCGCAGAACGAAAACACATGGAATCGAAAAGTGATTTAGCGAGTAGCAGCTCACCACGCAGCGGTGGCTCGCGGCGAGCAATTCTGCGTGGTCTGGGCGTTGTTCTCCCACCGCTGCTGACAATTGTCGTCCTGATTTGGGCATGGAATACGATCGAGAACTACATTCTGCGTCCGATTGAATCAGGTGTACGACAGGCAATTGTCTGGAGCATTCCGGACAAGACATTCAGCGAAAGTCCGGAAGGATCGATCATCAATAGTACGGCAAGTCGAATTGGCTTTCTGTATCATGGAACGGAATACGTTCCGGGCCCGACGGGTCGACGTTACATACCGGACTACGTCAAAAAATCGGTTGATGAGCAGGCCGATTATTTCGGCGACTATTCACCGGCCCCGGCAACCGCAAACGCTTATTGGCACCGCTATGTTCAATTGACATACATGCCTCGCTGGCAAGTTGTACCCATTTTCGTTTGTGTCTTCACCATCGTCCTGTACTTCCTTGGACGACTGTTCACGGTTGGAATGGGCCGTTGGTTTGTGCAGGGTTTCGATCACGCCATTCTTAGTATCCCGATCGTCAACAAGGTTTACGGTAGCGTCAAGCAGGTCACGGATTTTGCCTTCAGCGAGCGAGACATTGAATTCAACCGTGTCGTCGCGATCCAGTACCCGCGGGAGGGAATTTGGTCGCTCGGGTTTGTCACAGGAGACAGCATGCGGGAAATCGCCGAGGCAACGGGCGAACAAATGCTGAGCGTTTTGATGCCCACCAGCCCGATGCCGATGACTGGGTTTACTGTGACTGTCAAGAAAAGCGAAGCGATCGACCTGAACCTGACCGTCGATGAGGCGATTCAGTTCGTTGTCAGCTGCGGTGTGGTCGTCCCTAATCAGCAGAGGGTCGACACATTAACGGCACCAGGCAGTACGACAACGATTGTGCCACCGACAATTATGCCTGCGACCGCTGAGCAAGACCTGGCAGAGCAAGACCTGGCTGAGCAAGACCTGACGGACCCACCGCCTCGGCCATCACCCTGACCGACATCCATTACAGTTGCCTGCATCGGTATTCATGTCAATCGATTCGTCCAACGGTGGTTGAGCAGCATGGTTGCTCGTCTGGCAACATGGTTGCTCGTCTGGCAACGCGGGATCTGAAATAGGCCCACCATGCCACCCCGCGGGTACTGTTGCAACGATCTGACGAAACACCGGAGCGTAGGCCATTGGAACGGTTCCAAGGCAGTTCCAAGCACTATCGGTGCTCCTGATTGCTGCTGACCGTGCTCATCCCGGCCGATTGAGCGGCTGCCAAGGCGAGACAGGGTCTGCTGAGGACAGCAGCGTCATGGTGGCAAATCCAAAAACGCCCCTTAAATGCCCTAGTTTTGGGGAGACCAGCCTCAGCAGCCCGGAACAAGCCTACCCGAATGGGCCTGTCAGCGGGTATTCTACCCGCATGTCCTTGGAATTCAGCGAATCGTTTCTCTCGCCCAACATGCTGCTTTGGATGGCCAGCGTGGTGATCGGTGCAATCCTTCTGTTTGGATTGATGAACCGGCGTCGGACCAAACTGGGGGACAACCTGCGTGAGTACGTCGAAAAGAACAACAGCATCGCGAAGACCAACACCGATCCCCCCGACGATGGCACGCCAGACTGACAACGACGAATCACGCGTGGGCGGATATCAGTCCCCTGAAAAAACGGGACAAGAAAAACCATACATTGCTTGAAATGGAAAAGATGAACAAACGCGTCTATATCAAGACCGTCGGATGCCAAATGAATGTTTTGGACAGCGAGATGGTAATCGCTGACTTGAAACGTCATGGCTACACCGTAGTGGATACGCCCAAAGAGGCAGACTGCATTCTGTACAACACTTGCAGCGTGCGTGAGCATGCCGAAGAAAAAGTCTACAGTGCTCTGGGCAAAATTCGCCAGACAAAAGAACAGCAACCCGACAAGCTCATCGGTGTGATAGGTTGCATGGCACAGAAGGATCAGGAAATTGTTTTCAAGCGGGCTCCCTACGTCGACATGGTGATCGGCCCCGGCCAACTGCATCGCGTACCGGATCTGATTGAGAAAGTGCGTGCGGGTGAAGGTCGTCAAATGGCGGTATCCCTGAAACGCAACGAAGGCACACAGGCAGTCATTGCCAGGAGCCACGAGACCTTCGATCCGCTTCGTGATCCATCCATGCGTCCCACTCCATTTCAAGCTTATCTGCGGATCCAGATTGGCTGCGACAAGTTCTGCACCTATTGCGTTGTTCCCAACACACGCGGTCCGGAACAGGGACGGTCACCGCAGCAAATCATTTCCGAAGCTCACACCCTTGCGGAACAGGGTTGCCGTGAAATCACCCTGCTCGGCCAAACCGTCAATAGCTACAAGTTCAAACATGATGATGGCTCCGTTACCGACATGGCCAGATTGCTTGAACAACTGCAGCCCATCCAAGGGCTTGAACGCATCAAGTTTGTCACCAACTATCCTAAAGACATGACCGAACGGTTGCTGTGCACCATTCGTGATCTGTCAAAAGTGTCACCTTACCTGCACGTACCAGCGCAGAGCGGTTCCGACGTAGTACTTAAGCGGATGAAGCGTGGCTACACAGTCAGCGATTACATGGAGATGTTTAATCGCATTGAACGGATTCTTCCCGAAGCAGCTGTGAGCAGCGATTTCATCGTTGGTTTCAGTGGTGAAACGGAAGAGGACTTCCAAAAAACCATCCGCTTAGTGGAACGCTGCCGATTCAAGAACAGCTTCATCTTTCAGTACAGTCTCCGCCCCGGAACCAAGGCTGCTGATCGGCTGCCAGACGACGTTCCAAGAGAAGTCAAAATTCGTCGCAACAATGATCTCTTGGCGGTTCAAGATGCGATTTCCAAGGAAGACAATGGCAAGCTGATCGGCAAAACCGTCAGTGTGCTGGTAGAGGGCCCAAGCAAAAGGGGGCTGAAAACACCTGATGAGGCAATTCTTCAGATGACCGGTCGCACCCATTGCGATCGCATCGTCGTCTTTGATGGTAATCGACGGCAAGCGGGGCAGTTCATGCAAATCCAGATTGATGATGCAAGCAGTCACACACTGGTAGGACGTGTCCAGACAGTTGAGGTAGTTACCATCGGCGGCCTCTCCTGAGCAGACCGCCCCATCGTTTCCGCCATCGATCTGTTTTCCCTCCCCACAACCCGTGACATCAATTTAACCAAGAGTGGAGCCTGTTCTGAATACCACACCTGCTGCTGTACCCATCGAGTGCCACACGCTACCGAATGGTTTGACCATCCTTGTTCAGCCAATGCCATGGTTGCGGACTGCGGCACTTTCGCTGAACCTGCATGCTGGCGTGCATGTTGAACCGGAACACCTTGGTGGCTTGAGTGGCCTCGTGTGTGAAATGATTCAGCGAGGTGCCGGCAAATACAGTAGCCGCGATTTGGTTGCTGTTCAGGACAATTTGGGAATCGACCGCAACTCTGGCGTTAGCACCGCGCTAGTCTCATTCGGTGCCGCCATGCCAAGTGAGTCACTGCAAGCGGCGATAGAGATTCATGCCGAAATCGTTCGCAACCCGCATCTTCCGCAGAATCAACTGGATGATGCCAAGATGATGGCGGTTCAGGAATTGCGGGCGATGGAAGACGAGCCCACCCATCGGGTCATGCGACGCTTACGTGAACTGCACTATGGCAAGGATCTTGGCCGATCCATTTATGGCACCGAGACCGGAATCAATGAGATCACTCAGGATAACATCCGGGACTTCTACCAGACCAACTACCATGCCGGCGGCAGTATTCTGTCAATCGCAGGCAAGGTTGAAACACAACAGATTCTGGATTGGGCTCAGGCAGCCTTTGGAGACTGGAAAACGGGCGAGGTCCATGCCTTGGCATCACCCAACGGCATCGCCAAGTATGAACACTTTGAATCGGCATCCAGCCAAACCCATATTGGCTTTGCGTTCAACTCCATTCCCTATGGCCATCCAGATTACTTCAAGATGCGAGCCGGTATCGGCGTGCTGAGCGACGGCATGAGCAGTCGCCTGTTTGATCGTGTTCGGGAACAGAGAGGGCTCTGTTACACAGTCACTGCCAGTTGCCATTCACTGAAAAACGGTGGGGGCGTATTTGGGTATGCAGGGACCACACCAGAGCGTGCCCAAGAGACACTCGATGTAACGCTGCATGAGATCGAGCACTTGATTGAAGACATTGAGCTCAGTGAACTGGAACGATGGAAAGTCCGCATCGAGAGCGGCTTGATCATGGAACAAGAGTCGAGCGCTTCAAGAACATCGTCACTGGCCTCGGACTTCTATCAAATCGGTCGCCCGATCACGACCGACGAACTGGAAACAACGATCGAGTCCCTGACGCTCGACGACGTCCGCCACTATTGGTCAGCAAATCCTCCCTCGGACTATCGAATTGTAACGCTCGGCCCGAATGCCTTAACGATACCCAACTCCTCCGAATCCACTGCAGTTTGAAGATGCCTGAGTTTCGTGAAACCACCCTGTCCAATGGCCTGCGAATCGCAGCCGAAATAGATGACCGCGGTTATTCAGCCGCGTATGGGTACTTTGTCCGCGCCGGTGCCCGCGATGAAGTTGATTGTGAAGCGGGGCTCAGCCACTTTCTGGAACACATGATGTTCAAGGGAACGGCCCGCCGCTCGGCAACCGATGTGAATCGAGAACTGGACGAATTGGGTGGCCAAAGCAATGCCTACACCAGTGAAGAGCAAACCGTGTATTACGCGACGGTGCTGCCCAAGTTCCAGGATCGCATCGTTGATTTGCTGACCGATATGCTCAGCCCAACACTCGACGAAGATGAGTTTGCAACCGAACGACAGGTGATCCTTGAGGAAATCGCCAAGTATGAGGACCAGCCACCCTTTGGAGCCTTTGAGCGAGCGATGGAGGTCCATTTTGGGCCTCGTGGATTGGGCCGTCGCGTTCTCGGCACCGCTGAATCCATCCGCACAATGGAAGCCTCAATCATGCGGGACTATTTCAACCGGCGTTACCGGCCAGAGAACATCGTGCTGGCGGCCAGCGGCAACATCGATTTTGACGGGCTCGTCGCACAAGTCGAACAACTGACTCAATCGTGGGCAGAGCGACCAACCACACCACCACCGGCAACGGACCCGTCGGACTTGGTGCCAGTTGGAATCTCACTTGAAACCAGAATCGCAATACCAGACGCTCAACAAGCTTACTTCGTTGGCATTACACCAGGTCCCAGCAGCACCAGCACCGATCGTTATGCTGCAAGAGTGTTGGGATCAATCATGGGGGACGAGGGTGGCAGTCGCCTGTTTTGGGAATTGATCGACTCTGGACGGGCTGAAGTGGCAACATTGTGGCCACACGAGTTCATTGACGCTGGAGCCTGGTTCACCTACATGGTGTGCGCCCCGGAAGATGCCAACTCAAACCGCCGCCTGATGGAAGAAGTCATCCAGAGAACTGTCGCGTCTGGAATCAAACCGGAAGAATTGCAGCAGACCATCAGCAAAGCAACGGCCGGTTCCATCATGCAATCTGAACGTCCCAGCAATCGTCTGTTTGGAATTGGAAGTCGCTGGCTTACCTGCCAGGAATACCTGAGTACTGACGAGACACTCGATTGTCTGCGTGGCATCACGGTAGAAGACGTCGAGCAGGCAGCGAAGAAATACCTGACCACCAGTGGTACCGATATCATCGCTGCAGCCGAAACAGACTCGGCCGTCACTTGAACTGTCGTACTACCATTGGCGACGTGTATGCGCTGTCCTGAAAACACACTGATCTGAAAACACGCTGATCTAAAAACACGCTGATCTAAAAACACGCTGATCTAAAAACACGCTGATCTAAAAACAC
>JAPKCI010000024.1 GCA_028823035.1 Rubripirellula sp. | reverse complement strand
GCAGGTACGGAACCATTTGCAGGTACGGAACCATTTGCAGGCACGCTCGGTGGTGGAACGGGATTGAAAGTGGGTTGCAGAGGAGCGCCGCTGGGTCCCTGAGCAGTCGGAGCCAGCGAAGATGATGGTGGCTGGTAGGTTGTCGCCACAGGCTGCGGACTTGCTTGCGGTACACTCGGATAACCGGGCGGCAGTGGTGCACGCGTGAGATCATTGACTGGCATCCCGCCAGCGCGTATCGAGTTGAGACTGGCTGCTGCGGCTGCCCCATACCCGGCTTGGACTGCTCCGCTGGGCATGGCTGTCTTAACCGCGGGTGTAAAGCTGTTGGTTCCAAACCCGGCTTGCGTGGCCGGAGCGGCTCCGGCACCAGAGCGGACAAAACCGGCAGGTTGTACTCCTGAACCTACGACCGGGGCAGTTGCCCCGGGTACCGCCGCGGCGGCAAACCCGTTTGCCACACCCACCGCAGTGTTGGTTTGGCCCGGTGGGCCTCCGATGTATGGATTCTGCGCCGCGGACGTCCCGCCAGGCGGAGGCGTCACGCGGGTGGCCCCACCGAATGGATTGAAAGTCGGTGATTGCGCTGCTGGTGACATCGAACCGGCTGCTGACGGACCGGATGTCTGCCGGCAACCTATCGATAGGATCGAAATCGCAGAAAAAAGAAGCGTGGCAAAATGAAGCCTGCGCATAACCAAGCACCTGACTTGTGAAAACGGAGGATCGATTATCGGAATGTGTGTGCTGGGTCTTTAACAAAAAGTTCCGAGTTGTCGAAAGATCAGAAATTCGCCGGCTGCGGATGATTGCTTGCAAATACCAACAGAGGCTTGGTTATGTATCTAACGATTGTTTTCGCTTTAGCGTTTACATCAATCCAACCGATGATCCGTATTGAATGGGGCGATTCCGTTGGGAGCCCCTTAAAAATTAACAGACGTCCTTTTCTATCGTAAAGGTGCTCGCTGATGCGACGCTGCATTATCAATTACCTAGCCATCGCCAGCTTTTTGTCAGCCTCGACATTGGACATGCACGCGCAAGAGGCTGTTTCGCCAAGTTTACAAACGCTAAAGGTACCAGCGGCGCAAGCCCGCGAGCTTGCTACGAAGCTCAGCCTGCAGTATCGGGACGTGCCCGGCGTGCAAATTGCGCCTGATGTGCCGAATCAACAATTGGTTGTGATGGCACCGCAAGCGGCCCAGGCAGCCATTGCCACGAAAGTGCAAAACATGTTGTCATCGCAGATTCAGATGGCCTCGGCAAAGTCGACCGGTCCGCTCAGGTTCGCATTGAGCAATATCACTTGGCGTGAATTCGAGGACAGTCTTCAAGCAATCGCTGGCGGCAGCATTCCAGTAACGACAACACGAAACGGCGAACGGGCATCATTCCAACTGACGGCTGCTCCGATGCAGGGCACGACCGTCGAGGTCGATCGCCGCAGCAACTCGATCACCGTCGTTGCTCCGGAGCCGACCATTCCAGGTTGGAAGCAAATGATTGCATCTTTGGATTACAATTCGGGCACCAGTGACGAAGTCCTGAAACTGCTGCGAATCGAAAATGCAGAACCCGAGCCGATTCAGCGTGCGTTGCGTCTGCTACGCCGACTTGAGAGTGGCAGCGGCGACAATGAAGGAGCATTGCAGAATGCAGCAGGCTCACCATTTCGCAATGCTGTCTTTCAACAGGATGCAGGAGCACCAGCCGGTCAACCGGCAGATATTCCGCAAGACGAAGCCACTGATGACAAGGGCGGCGCTGGGGTTATCGGTGACACTCAAATACAGTTTGTTCCGGAACTTGGCACAATCATCATTCGTGGTGCACAACGCGACGTCGATCGAGTGATGGAAGTGATCAAGCAGATTGAAGAGCAGAGCAAGATCACGAAGCCAGATATTGATGTCATCGAGCTGAAGTACGCCGATGCCAACGCAGTCGCCGAATTATTGCAGCAACTGTATGAAGATGTACTTTCGGCTCGTCAAGGAGAAGTCAGTATCACTTCGCTGGATTCACCGAACGCACTGTTGCTGATAGGTCGCGCTGAGGCAATCAATGGCTTGAAAGAGCTGATCGACAAGATTGACCAGCCGATTGCAGAAACCAGTCGCTTGCGGATTTTCCGACTTCAAAATGCTTCAGCGATCGACGCAGAAGAAATTATCCGCGACTTTTTCACCGACCGTCCGGGCAGCAGCGATGATTTGCGACCAGCCATCGGACCACGCGTTCGGGTATTGGCTGACTATCGCACCAATTCGCTGATCATCAGCGCCGCACCACGGGACATGACCGAAGTGACGCGTCTGATCAATGACCTTGATGCCGAACAGATCACGGCTCAAAGCCAAATCAAGATTTTCCCATTGAACAACGCGATCGCCGAAGAACTGGCGCCTGTGCTTCAGGAGGCGATCAATGGCGAGGGCGAAGGTGGCGGCAACGATAACATCACCGCACCATCGACAGCATTGTCGATCGTTACCGTTGACGCTGAAAGAAAAGAGGTCATTGACTCGGGCGTTCTGGCAGGTGCGGTGGTCACCGCCGACACCAATTCCAACGCAGTCGTGGTGCGGGCTCCTGCTGCCAGTATGCCATTGATTGCCGAACTGATTCGACAGCTCGACCAGGCTCCTGGTATCGACTCACTGGTCAAAGTGTTCACGATCCAGAATGGAGATGCGGCACAGTTGGTAACTGAATTACAAAACCTGTTCGGTGATGACGCAGGAACGAATGGCACCAGCATCGGCGCCGGCAACCTGCCTGCTTCGACAGCTGGAGAAAGTTCTCTGGTTCCACTTCGCTTCAGTGCTGACCTGCGAACCAATAGTATCATCGCGAGTGGTGGTGCAGAGGACTTGGACGTTGTCGAAAGCATCCTGTTGAGGCTTGACAGCGAAGGCTTCGCTGAACGGATCACAGAAGTGATCTGGCTTCGCCATCAGGCGGCCCAGGATCTGGCGAACGCGATTCAGACCTACGTGCAACAGCGAACTCAGGGTGTCAACTCGATTCAGCAATTCCAGCAGGGACTGGGGCCTTTTGACTTGCCTGACCGGGACCTGATCGTCGTTGCTGAACCGGTTAGCAATAGTGTACTGCTGAGCGTATCACCACGACTGTACCCTGATGTACGACGCATGATCGACAAACTTGATCGTCGTCCGCCCATGGTGCTGATCAAAGTGATGTTGGCCGAAGTCAAACTTACCGATGCCTTCGAGATTGGTGGAGAGCTTGGACTTCAGGACTCGCTTTTGTTTGACCGTGGTGTCGCGGGAGCTCCCCTTTCATCTGATCCAGGCTTCGACTTTAACGACGTTGGCTTGCCGAATCTCAACTCACTGAATCAAGGGACGCTTGCCGGCCAAGGAATCACCAGTTTTGGCTTGGGTTCCAGCAGCAGCACTCTTGGGTATGGAGGATTCGTACTCACCGCGGCCAGCGACTCGATCAATCTTTTACTTCGAACGTTGCAGGATGCAGAGCGACTGCAAATTCTCAGCCGTCCTCAGATCATGACGATGGACAACACACTCGGCAGGGTAGAAGTCGGTGAAACCGTCGCCCGTGTTACCGGATTGCTGGTCAGCGGAGTTGGCAACACCCAGATCGAAACACAGGATATAGATGTCGGATTGATCATGGAGGTCCGACCACGCGTTGGATCCGATGGCTTGATCGTCATGGACATCGACGCGACAAGATCAAAAGTGGATGAAAACAGTGCAGGAACGCCGATCGGAACCGACGACAACGACAATGTCATCTCCGTGCAGAACATTCTGAAAACAACTGCCCAATCGGTAGTCGCAGCTTACAGTGGCCAGACTGTCATCTTCGGTGGGTTGATTCAGAAATCACGCGCGCAGAGATCCAGGCGAGTCCCTTTCATGGCGGACATCCCGATTCTGGGACACCTCTTCAAATATGACCAGGAGGTCGAGGAACGCAGTGAATTACTAATCATTCTGACTCCGATGCTGGTCACCGGCGAAGAAGATCTTGACTATGTCAAGATAACCGAGTCAAGCCGCATGAGCTGGTGCCTTGCGGATGTGGTTGAAGCTCAGGGCGACGTTGGCCTGAGTGGCGGCTATGGCCTTTGGGGTCCAGCTGTGGGACAAACGATTTACCCTGACATACAACCCACCGTTGATGGTCAAATGCCAATCGGCCCCATCATGGAGAACGCTCGCAATGGCCCGACCGGAGCAGAGGAACTTCCATCGCAAGTGCCTCAGGCTGCTTACCCAGGCATGATTGATGACACATACTTTACACCCTCGGTTGTCACGCCACCCAACCGCAGTATCCCTTCGGGGTCTCGCGCGAGCAGAGTCAATGCACCCGTCATCCAGTCGCCCAGCGACCAAATCAATCTGAGTCAGCGTGGAAGATTCGCACCACGAGCCAATCCCACCCAACCTGGCTTTTCGGTACCAGCGTCGGGCAAGGGTACTCTGGCAACACCTGCCACAGTCAGGATGCAGCAAGGCCGCTACCTGCCTGCCACTAGTGCCGCATCCTTCCAGAATCGTGCTGGCGTTCTAAACCCGGCAACAAACGGCACACAGCAGAGCAACCTGGTCAATCCGAGTGGCGTTCCCCAGTCCATGCCACCGCAGATTTGGACAAACCAGCCAGAGGATTCGCAGGCAGTTCCACAGGCGACTTTGCCAAGCACATCACAAGCGACATGGGTGGATCAGGTAACCGGCAAACCGTTTGCGAAACCGAGTGAATTCACTCGCGCTGCCCCCACTTCGCGTGTCCAACCGACTCGTCTTGGTCAATGACCAATGGCGACCAGTGGCCTCGATTCGACCATGGAGAAACATGTCACGCGATCCATGAAATTTAGATCGTGGTCCCGTACAAGGATCGACTAAAAAAAAGATGACGCATGAAAGCAACGATTGCGACATGCAATACCCAAGAAAAACCTTCCCGAACAGTCCTCGCTTTCACGGATCATGACATGCGAGTCACCCGACGCTTCTTCACCATCATCACTGTCTCCTTTCTCGCATGCGGATCGATTGGTTGCGTGACGGGTCCTGACAAAGACCTGTTCTCGAAAAAACCGACGGTAAGTGGAACATCCTTTCTTGACCACATTCCGTTTGTGGGCAAGAAAGACAAGATGCCGGAGCCGTATCCAAACCCGGTCAAATTAGCGGTAACCTGGACACCAGACACCATCATCCAGACAGGCCGCACCCCCACACGAGGATTTGGCGGCAGGGTATTTTTCTACGATGACAAGTCCCGCTCCGTTCCTGTCGAAGGAACGTTGATTGTGCACGGATTCGATGATTCGGGTGTTCCAGATCCGGCAAATTCCAAGCGGTTTGAATTCACGCCTGAACAATTCACTCGACATTTCAGCCAGAGTGATCTCGGCGCTTCGTACAGCATCTGGATTCCATGGGATGCCATCGGCGGCCAGCAAAAACGAATCTCACTGGTCACCTCGTTCAATTCGACAGTTGGCAATCCTATCCAGGGCATCCCGGCGACCATGATGTTGCCCGGCATTAAGCCGAAGGCATCAGAGGCGGATGAACTCGCCCGCCTGTCACCTCAGTACCGTCGATACGTACAGGCAGCTGATTCGGGTGGCACCCAGAGTACTGGTTTGACCACCACCACGATCCGTCGTCGCAACAATGGTCGCGGCACGAAATTCGACACGAGCACACCTGCGATTACCATTCCATCGCATCAGCAAACAGACACACAAATCGCTACCGGTCAGACCACGCCATCGCTGAACATCAACATGATTCAGAAACCATCACGATCCGATGTGATGCCAGTCAGCAGTCAAACGCCTGTCCAGAGACGCTAACGCTCACTGGGCGACAGTTTGGAATACCAACTTGAATGGGACGCATTCCAGATTCAGCGGTGCCGATTGGCAGCGCCGCTGGTCACGAACCGGTGAGCCGGTCGGTTGACCGTTGCAATCTGCCTTCGTTTCAACGAACGCTGAGTCTGCATGGCAAGACACGCGTTTCAAAATCGGCTTGTTTTCGATCAGAAACGAATCGCGACAACCGTCTTTTTTTGTGCAGTTTACGACACCGCGGCAATCAACAAACCGCTGCCAATGCTGGCCGCAATCAACAGGGTAATGAAGTAACGCCACGTCTCACTCCAGTTGGTCCAGACGTGATAGAAGACGTAGGGAGTCAGAAAGCACAAAAAACCTTGCTGGAGCGACTGTTTGAAGGCGTGCACGAAAATCATCAAAAGAGCACCGTTGGCAACCGCAAGGAAGGCTGCTCCCGATAGCGTCAAGAACGTTTGCATCGGATCGAACGTGATGGTTTCATCCACACGTCGTTCGGCGTTGACGGCCAGCACAGCGATCAACAATCCACTACCAAGCATGAACAGGGTTAAGGCCAGTCCCCACCAAGGCATGCCGCCGCCACGTAACATCCTCTTCTGAAGCTCGACCGCCGAAGCCATGTCGACCGCAGCTTTATCAAGCGCCAATGTTCCATGGTCGATGTCAACACCTGCTGTCTTGTGAGCGTCGAGGGTTGTCCCTGACTCCTTGTGGTAGCCACACTTGGTACACAGCACAGCATTGCCCGGTATCTCCGCACGGCATGATGGACAGACCGCCTCAACGGCTGTATTGAAGCCTTCCTCATCAAACAGATCCTGCATGAAATCATTCGCGGCGGGCGGCGCAGGACGCGCGGGTGCCGCAGGCGACTTGCCCGATGCTGCTCCGCCGGGAACTCGCAAGGCTTGTTTACACCCCGGGCATTTGACCGCCTTGCCCGCCATCCCTTCAGGGATACCGAGCGTCTTGCCACACTTGCACTTGATTTGGATTGGCATCTGAGAGTTTGGACCGCTGGGGAACGAATCGAATGAAGAATGTCCTGTTCATAAAAGATGGCGTCAGTGTAGTCGAATGCCTCCTCTGCGTCTGCAAACGATGCTTGAGAGTAGCCCGATCGCATGCTGTTCGGGCAGAATAAACGGCATAGATTGTCCGAAACGTCGCAGCAAATTCGGGGAAGCATTGCCAAGGATCAAGCTGAGATCTTTACTCGAAGCAACCTTTGATTCCGCAGCGACCTCAAATCGTCTCGACTGCAGCCCCGCGGGAGAGTCCGCAGCCGACCGGACACGTTGCTCACAGGGCACTTGGTCTCACAGGAACAAAGGCTCACTGCTAGTCGCTGGGTAGCGGCGGCGATAGGCTGACCGGATGAATTTTCTTTCGCACGCGATCCCGTACCTCGACAATCCTTTATTAGCGGTATCAACAGGCATACCCGATTGGTTGACGATGGTGGATCGCAAGATCAGGGCGAGAGGGAAACTGGCCGAGCAACATGTCCTTAGCAAGGACACCGAACTGAGCCTGGTCGCGAAAGGCATCGTCAAGCACATCGCGGATGATCGCTGGTTTCATGGCACGCAAGCATTTGTCGAAACCAATATGGAACTGGCAATGCAACTTCGCCACTTGCTACCCGGTGACGCCGGGTTCCGCCCCACTTTTGTCGGTCACATTCTGATTGAAATGCTGCTCGATGGCATGTGGATTCGTGACGACCGCAGCACGGCAGAACATTACTATACGGCCATTCGGCAAGCACCCCCGGCCACGATCCAACGCTGTGTCAACGTGATCACGGGCAAACCGACCACAAAGCTGGTCGCCGTGATTGACCGTTTTGCAGAGATCGAGTTTCTTTACGATTATCTGGATCACGAAAAGCTGCTAATGCGACTCAATCAGGTCATGAAACGGGTAGGACTTCCTCTGCTGCCTGATGAGGTCGGCACGTGGCTACCTCAGGCCCAAGACTTGGTAGAATCACGACGTCGCCGGTTGCTGACGCCGCCCGGTGACGTCAATCACTTCCCCCTCATCCCTGTCACCTAATAGAGATTCTGTTTGCAATGAAATACGGAATGAACCTGCTGCTTTGGTCCGGCGAAGTCACCAGCGAGATGTTGCCTATCTGTGAGCAACTCAAGAACGCCGGCTACGACGGGGTCGAATTACCGATATTCAATCTGGACCTCGACTACAAATCACTCGGCGAAAGCCTTGATTCCATTGGTCTGGCTCGAACTGCCGTTACCATCCGGGGTGAAGAAGACAACCCAATTTCGCCTGATGCCGATGTCCGCGCGAAGGGTGTCGCTTTGACGAAGCAAACCCTCGATTGTTGTGCTGCGGCCGGCGTGGAAACGCTGGTCGGACCGTACCATTCTGCGTTGGGACTGTTCAGCGGTGCCGGTCCTAGCGAGGACGAGTGGAAATGGGGCGTTGACAGCATGCGACAGGTTGCCGAGTACGCAGGGCAAGTCGGTGTCAAACTTGGCGTTGAGGCGTTGAATCGCTTTGAGTGCTACTTGCTCAACACTCACGGTGATTCCGCCCGCTTCGTGCGAGAGGTCGACCATCCAGCCTGTGGGATGATGTACGACACGTTCCATTCCAACATCGAAGAAAAGTCGGTTACCAAGGCCGTCAAAGCAGGTGGCGACAAACTGTTCCACATTCACATTAGCGAGAATGACCGCAGCACCCCAGGTGAGGGTGCTGTACATTGGGATGAGAATTTTGATGCCATCGTTGACAGCGGCTACAATGGCTGGCTGGTAATCGAAGCCTTTGGATTAGCCCTTCCCGAGATTGCCGCCGCCACTAAAATTTGGAGGCGGATGTACAAGGATGAAATCACGCTTGCAACAGAAGGCCTGAACTTCATGAAAAGTGAAATTGAAAAAAGAACGTCATGAACCCAACTGCTGAGAATCCGCCCGGCAGCGTGATGATGCTGTCGGGTGATTTGCTTTTTTGCTCACGAGTCAAAGCAACGGCTGAGCGAGCCGGGCTGACGTTTCGCATGGGTGGCAAAATGCCCAGCGAAGATACAGACAGCATCACCTATGTCATTCTGGATCTCTCCACACGCAGCGGACTCACCAAGGACATCGTCGGGATTTGCCGAGAACACTGCCCCAACGCCAAGCTGATCGCTTACGGCCCCCACGTGCAGGTGGATAAACTTCGGGAGGCCGAGGAAGCAGGAATTAAAACCATCATGTCCAACGGCCAGTTCAGCAACCAGATGAAATCGATTTTTGATTCCTGAACCACCCGAGTACGAACAGCAGAGATGGCAAGGCGTCTCCGCTATTTGAGAAAACTTGGATGCTTTGCGTTGATCAGCCGCCTGCCCGTGCTTCGGTCAAATCCATCAGGCGTCAAACCATCCTCACCCGGAAAGCGATCGCCAGTTCGATCCTGCCACTGTTTCAACTGGACTCTCAGTATCTGCAGTCGATCTGCGTACTCAGGAAGGCCAGCCAGATTCATCAGGCAATGGGGGTCTGACGCGACGTCATACAGAAATTCACTCGCCCGCGGTGTGTCGAAACATCCCTCGTGGGCTGCTTTCAAAGTCCCTGCCGCCTGCATCTCGATCATGACCTTGTAAGTGGGGCTGTTGACGGCATCGGCTGGCGGTGTCCCCGGCGTCTCTGGTAGCCAATTGCGCACGTAGCAGAAATCACGACTGTGAACGGCCCGCTCAAACGCCCGGTAATCGTGCCAGTTGTGTTCAGCAAATGCATATTGCCGGGTTTGCACCGAGGGATCGGAAAGCATGCCAACAAAACTCCTGCCCTGAAAACTGGTCAGTGGCTCAAGTCCAGCGAGTTCCAGGATGGTGGGTGCGATGTCGACGGTACTGACCACATTGCCCGCAACTTGGCCCGCCACGACCTTCGTGGGCCAACGAACAATGAACGGCGTGCGAACCCCCGGCACGTGAACACGGGTCTTGCAATGCGGAAATGGACGTCCATTATCGCTGATCACAAGCACAAACGTGTTGTCAGCCAAGCCGAGTCGCTGCAACTCGCTGAGCACCATACCAATATGTTCGTCAAAGCGACTGACTTCGTCATAGTACAACGCAAGGTCTTCTCGCACTCGTGATGCGTCCGGAAAGAATGGAGGAACGATCACTTGGGCGGGTTCGTGTGGTGGATCAACCGCTCCCGGCTGATATCCGCGATGCGGGTCACTATGAGCTGCCCAAAGAAAGAACGGTTTGTCCGCAGGCCGGTCCCTGAGTGCCTGCACCCAAGCAGTACCCATTGCCCGAGGACTGGAAGACTTGCGATAGTCGATCTGCTCTGAGACCGCATCGCCAAGATGCCATTTTCCGACCGCAGCGGTCCAGTAACCCGCCTCCTGCAGCGGCTTGGTAAACATTGTTTGCTCGCCCGGCAACGGCAGGTGTAACTCACCCGCTCCCGTTGAATGGGGATACCGACCGGTCAGCATCGAACACCGACTTGGACTGCAGGAGGAACAAGTCAGATAGGCACGATCAAACCGCATTCCCTCCGCCGCAAGTCGATCGATATTGGGGGTGCGAATTGCCGAATTCCCATAAGCTCCGCAGTCGTCCCACGCCATGTCGTCAGCCACGAAGATCACAAAATTAGTCCGATCATTGGCAAACGACCTTTCCCATGAAATACAAGCAAGCAGCAACCACAGGCTCAGTGAAGCACGCAACATGGGAATCCATTTTTCAAAATTGAGGAGGGGCAGGGTAGAGCGGCAGGCACCTGATCTGTGTGCCGCTGCATTCTGGTGGATTCTTATCAGGACAGCAATCGAATGAAGTCCACAACACAAAAAAATCCGAGTGATGCCCGCAGATGGTGATGGCTGGTTCGATCGGACGCGGCCTGAAGCCCGTTGCACATTCCATCAAACGAACAACGGCGACGTGTTTTCACGTCGCCGTTGTCCGTTCATAAGGCTATGCGTTACCGGATCATTTAGATCCGACCAGTTGCTGCTTTTTCTTGTCTTCGATGATATCTTCCTGGATATGCGATGGCACCTGACGATAGGTAGCCAATTCCATCGTGAACGTCCCTTGGCCTTGCGTCAAACTTCGTAAGTCGGTCGCGTAGCCGAACGTTTCCGCGAGCGGAACTTCTGCCTTGATCACGCTGACCCGCTCAACAATGTCATTGCTAGTCATGATGCCACGACGCCGGATGACGTCACCCACGACCGGACCCTGGAAATCTTCCGGGACTTCGATTTCGATGTTCATGATTGGCTCGAGCAGTTTCGGCCCCGCTTTCTTGAAGTACTCTCGAAAGCAACCTTGGGCGGCGGTGTAGAAAGCCTTTTCCGATGAGTCAACCTCGTGGAAACTTCCGTCATCCAGATCGATCCGGGTTCCCACCACGGGGTACTCAGCGATAGGTCCTTTTCCAAGGCTGTCCCTGAATCCCTTCTCGATGGCCGGGATGTATTGCTTTGGAATCCGTCCACCCACAACGTGTTCTTCGAATTCGAAGCTGTCCTCGCTGTCTGACTCGATGGGTGAGAGTTTGCCTTTGATATGAGCAAACTGACCTGAACCACCCGACTGCTTCTTGTGCTTGTAGTCGAAGCTGACCTCTTTGGTCGGACTCTCACGGTAGCTGACCTTCGGAGCTCCCACTTCGATTTCCACACCGTACTCGCGGCGAATCCGCTCGATGTAGACCTCGAGGTGCAACTCACCCATACCGCTGATCAGAATCTCGTTGGTCTCTTCGTCAGTTAAGACGCGGAAGGTCGGATCCTCTTTGCGGAACCGCTGCAGGGCTTTGCCCATTTTGTCTCCGTCACCGCGGACTTTAGGAGACACAGCAATCTTGATGACCGGATCGGGTATGAACATCGACTCAAGAGTACAAGCGTCGCGTTCGATGCCATAAGTATCACCGCTGGCCGAATCGATCCCCATGACGGCGATGATATCGCCAGCTGATGCCGAATCGACCTCTTCACGCTTATCGCTGTGCATGCGAACGATGCGGCTAAAGCGTTCCTTACGGCTGGTGCGCTGGTTGACGTAGGTACCACCTTTTTCGATCGTGCCCTGATAGATCCGCATGAAGGTCAATTGACCAAATGGATCGTCAACGATTTTGAACGCCATCCCAACGAAATCGGCATCGGGATCGGGGATCAGCTCAATTCTTTCGTCTTCATTTTTGGGGTCGCGACCGCTGATGTCACGATCAAGCGGGCTTGGCAGGAATCCAATGACCGCGTCGAGCATGGGCTGCACACCCTTGTTCTTGAAGGCTGTTCCCATGTAAACGGGAGTGGCACCACCCAGAACGGCAGCACGCGTGACCTTGTAGATCAGTTCCTTTGGAATTTCCTCTTCGCTGAGTAACAATTCCATCATCTCGTCGCTGTACATCGAAAGAGATTCGAGCATTTTGCCCCGTTTCTCCGCGGCCTCTTCCAGAAGATCCTCTGGGATCGGACCAACAACGACCTCTTCACCCTCATCACCGGCGTGCGTTATACCGACCATCTCGATCAGATCAACAACACCCAGGAAATTTTCCTCGGCACCAATTTGGATTTGCATCAGGAAGGCATCCGCACCCAGTTTTTCACGCAACTGCTCGACGACACGGTGGGGATTAGCACCGGTACGGTCCATTTTGTTAATGAAGGCCAGGCGTGGCACCTGATAGCGTTTCATCTGACGGTCAACCGTAATCGACTGACTCTGCACACCACCGACACTGCATAACACGAGGACGGCACCATCGAGCACCCGCAAGCTGCGTTCAACTTCAACCGTAAAGTCGACGTGGCCGGGTGTATCGATCAGATTGATCGGATGCCCCTTGTAAACGACGCTCGTCGCGGCACTTGTGATCGTGATCCCACGCTCTCGCTCGAGATCCATGTGATCCATGGTGGCTCCGTCACCGTCACCCCGAACCTCTTCGATCTTGTGAATCCGTCCGGTGTAGTAAAGGACACGCTCGCTCAAGGTGGTTTTCCCTGAATCGATGTGTGCGCTAATCCCGATGTTTCTCAGTTTATCCAGACTCATAACTTTCACCTGACCAGAGCTCGCTATTTTGGCATCCTTGGTGACACGACGAACAGATCGTGTCGATTTTCAATTCCCAAGGGAGGCTAAAGGCAAACTCAGTTTCGTTTGGGCGCGGGTCGCGCCAAGGGTTGTGGATGGCGTATTTCAGTACAGTTTTATCGAGTTTTAGTTTCATTCGAGGCCGACGTCAGCGTGGTTGCCCACCTGCCTGACGGTACGGTACAGAACGCTAAACGCATCTCGCTTGTCCGCCTAACCCGTGGCCGCCTCAAAAGCGACCACCGATAGCGATCACCGGTAGCGATCACCGCTGCGATCACCGGTAGCGATCACCGCTCGGCATAAAATCGAGTGCATCGATTGCCCTACACCCGTCCCGCAACGGAGCCTCAAGTTGTGCAGGCATTCGCCTGCACGCTGTTACCGGGACGCTTGCAAAATTGTGCACACAAGAAAAATCGGGAGGTTTCCCCTGTCATCCGGCATGCACCTGTCGATGAAATGGGGGATTCGAGGTCTGTTTCAAAGGCGGCCCCGGACTGCCCGAAAACACCTCGTGACAAGCGCGAAACTCCCACCCACCAAAGCGTTTGGGAAATATGGCAAAGGTTTTTGGTTCGCGAAAGGGCAAATCTTGGTCCAATTTCCCCTTGCGACTAACTTTCCGCGCCGGCATACTCTTTCCCTCGGCCTCCGAACGCCCTGACAGCCAAGGCAACCTCGGGGCCGACCATTGAATCTTTGGCGAGTCGGCAATCTGCGATTGTCGGCCGTTTAGACCGTTCGCCTCTCTATTTGAGACACACATGCCTCCACGACCGATGAGCACGCGTAGCCGTGCCCGAAAACGTTCCAGAGTTCGCTCCCGCACACGTAAGAAAGATCCAATCTTCGTCGATGGCCATCGGCCGCGACCGATGTTCGTCGACTACAAAGATGTTGAGTTGCTGAAGAAGATGGTCAATCGCCAAGGCCGCATCGTGGGACGCCGAAAGAGTGGCTGTACCGCCGCCAGCCAGCATGCCGTCAGCGCTGCCGTCAAACGGGCTCGATTCATGGCATTGCTGCCTTTCGTTGGCGAATAGCCTCTGATCGGTCCTTGCGCCCGGCTACCACAGGCTATTATCAAATCAGCCCGTGATCGCCGCTGAAAACTTGAATTCAAGGGTTTTGTGCGGCGGTTGGCTCTCAGTACGTGCCACCTGAAGATCGCACCTGATCGTTAATAGGCTGCTTGGGACCCGGCCGCTCTGAAGATTCACAGCTTGTGAATGGCCTCGGGGGTTCCGTGTCAGCCCGCCCAATCTGATTGCTGTTTCCCTTCGAGCTGAATGGGCTGTGCAGTCATGCAGTCCGGCAGTCCGCATGAAAAACGTGCTGAATGACGGCCCTTTTGGCAATCGGTTAGACTTTAACCGTCGACTTCGCCATAGATTGTTTGCCCAACTCACAAAGACCACTTGCCTTGACCCACTTGCCGGGGGGCGCCGAGGAAAAACAGTCGAAACCGGCTGGTGCGACGGTTCATCCAGCCTCGGACCAACGCTCCAGCTCTCAGCGACCAACCATTGGGTTCGGGCATTGGGTTCGAGCATTGGGTTCGAGCATTGGGTTCGAGCCGTCAATTGAAAACCTGCCTTCTCTCAAGCCAGTGCAGACCTGCCATGACTTTTTCAATCGAACGCCGGATTGAGTTTCGAGACACGGACGCCGCCGGGATTGTGCACTTTTCGGCTTTTTTTCCGATGATGGAATCTGCCGAGCATGCCATGCTGCGATCGCTCGGAATCTCAGTGCTGCCCGACTCCGAGAAACGCTTGGCTGATGGGTCCGAACTCCCGCCAGTGACTTGGCCCCGCATTGCCGCAAGTTGTCAGTACTGTGCGGCTGCCCGATTCGAGGATTTACTTCGAATCGAAGTGCGGGTTACGAAACTTGGGAATACCAGCGTCGAGTATCAATGTCGTTTTCTCCGAGACGAAGAACTGATCGCCGAGGGGACGATGGCCGCTGTTTGTTGCTATCTGAACAACGATTCAGAGACCGGGGCCTTGGGGCACCTGACTAAAACCCCCATCCCGGAATCAATCAGAAAGCTTTTGTCTCACCATCAATGATGGCAAACCTTTTTACGATTGCCTGCGTAGCAGACCTAACTAGGTACACCCACATGAGGGGCTGTGTCGCCCAAAATGTCCGCCCGAAGCAATGATTTCCGGGCAGATTACCGCCTGGTGCCTTTCTCCCCCGTCTTCTCTTTTCAACGTTCGAGTGGCTCGGAATGACGTCTTGCCTTGCTGATTTTATGGTTGGATCCAACGAAATGCTGTCATCTTTAGGGATGATGGAGCATGGCCTGCTTTTGGGCCAAGCGTTGAAATGGCTGCCGACTTGGCTGACACCACTTTGGATCATCGGTGTTGGGCTTGGCATCGGTGCCATCGCGTCCACCGTTATCTTCGGTCTGTTATCACTGTTGTCCTTCGTTCCTGGGATTGGCACCCTTGCCGATTCACCCAAACGCGGGATCTCGGCATCCCTGATCTTGGGGGGCGCGATATCGATCGGCTTGTGCGCCGTTTATGTCCCGCAGTCCAAGGACTACGGCGAAACCCTGTTCCTGCCGTTGTTCTGCATCGGAATGGTGCTGGGCTTTGGGATGATCTACGGGGCGTGGCACCGCACCCGCTCAGAATGGACACAGCTGTTGAGGGAAGGGATCGTTCCCTACCTGCTGTCAATTGCGGGTGCATTCGTTCTGATCGCTGCGATTGCAACACCGATGGTCAGCAATCCAATGTCGTTCATCGAGTCGATCCCTCAAGTCAATCTGGTTGGTGACGGATCGGTAGAGTCCGTGGTGACGATTCCGGGCAACAACGAAACCGGCACGGCCCCATCATTCGTGCCGGCCAACATAAACTACAACCTGCGAAATGCAGCAAGACTGACGATTGAGAGTAACCGGACGGTCTTTCTTGCCGATGCAGCAGATGCGGCCACAATTTCGGGTGCCCCGATTCGTGTCAACGCAGATGAGAAGCTTGAGTTTCGCGTAGAGAATCGCGAGAGGCCGCCGGTGCCAGGTGACCCCACCATGCTGCACATTCAAAATCAGGAACTCGATGACGCCAAGGTGATATTCACTTTCACTTACGTTCCGATAATTCCCCAAGCATCCTCGATCGTGATGCTGGCGATTCTGTTTTTTCTGACCACTACGTCGCTGATGGTTTTCAGACAAGCCACTCCGCGAGTATGGGCTCTTGCACTCTCGACTGCCAAGAACGAAATGGCTCAGCCGCTGTATCTGTTGTTGCTGACGATTGGTTTGGTGGGCGTCCTGCTGTTCGCCATTTATCCGTTCAATACGCTGGGCGATGACATTCGACTATTGAAGGACAGTGGTGTCACCTTGATCATGATCCTCTGCATGCTGCAAGCCGTCTGGAGTGCTGGCACCAGTGTCAGCGATGAAATCGAAGGGCGAACTGCATTGACCGTGCTCAGCAAACCAGTGAGTCGTCGCTCGTTCGTGTTGGGCAAGTATGTGGGAATCATGTTTTCGGTGCTGGTACTGTTTCTGATCATTGCCTCGGTGCTGCTAGTCGTGATCAGCTACAAACCGATTTATGACGCCCGGGAAACCAGTCGCGGTGACACGACCTGGCAGGAAAGTCATGAAGAAGTGATGACGACGGTTCCGGTCCTTGGACTCTACTTCATGGAAACGATGGCCGTAGGTGCCGTCGCTGTAGCATTGGCGACCAGACTTCCGTTGCTGGCCAATTTCATCACCTGTTTCGTGATCTATGTTATCGGCAACCTGACATCACCTCTGGTGGCGTCGACGGAGGGTAACAATGAACTCGTTGGATTTATCGGTAAATTAATAGCGGTGGTGGTGCCGAACCTGAATATTTTTAATGTGCAATCAGCGGTCGATGCAGGAAATCAGATTCCTATTCTCTACTTGGCGGGTGCCTTTAATTACCTTGTGTGTTTCACCATCGCGGTATGGATGCTGGCGATGCTACTGTTCGAGGACCGAGACTTGGCTTGATATGCGGGACCGAGGCATCGAAGGGAAACGTGCCTGGAACATGGCATCTGTCCCGTCGTTAGTCACATCTCTGTCTGCTCCAAACCCATCTCTATGAGGAGCTGACAAGATTGAGTCGATTCAACATACTTGCACAACCGCGATTCGAACCCGAAGCTCGCGGATCCTATCTGTCTTACCTGTGGTCCGTTCTGGCTGGCCTGCTGGTTCCGGTCCTCGTGATCCTTGTCGGGGTCATCGCGGTGCTACTCAACTCGCCGGGATTGAACGATCCGGGACTGAACGATGATTACGTGCGCCTGGGATCGCACTTGAACGTTCCCCTGCATTCCGATTTCATCCAACAGAAACCGTTGATGCAGCTGACCCAACTGGTTGGCTTTACCCTGCTGATCTCAGCTATTTTTTCGGTTGCGGTCTGGTTGAATCGACGTGCTGCCGATGCGCGTGCCAATCGCATCGTAAAATCACTTCACGGACGAATTCTGAAGCAAAGTCTGAGACGTGCGGAAGTGGAAGGCGCAGCTGCCCAGCACCTGCGTGCAGAAGACATCATTGGTCAGCAGTTGCCTTCCGTCCAGAGTGGTCTCTCGCTTTGGTATCAGGCGGTACCCCGCAGTTTGCTGACGCTGATAGGCTGCGTCTTCGTCGCAGTACTGATCAATGTCTGGCTCGCCATGCTTGCTGTGATCAGCGGAGTTCTATTGCGTAAATTCTTTCACAAACTGCGACGCGACGAAGAATCTGATTTAACACATTGGGAGGTTCCACGATCACGGCAACGAATGGCCTCACTGGTAGGACAGGCACCTCTGCTGGCCCGGCTCCAGTCACATGGAATCGCCGATCAGGCATTCAGTCAGGAACTGGATTCATTATTCCGTCGCATCGATGAAGAAGATGGTCGTGTGGCCCGCGTCTGGCCGCTCGTCTTTCTGGCCGTTTCCACCGCCATTTCCGTGATGGTCCTAGGTTTGGGAGTCAACCTTTTTGACAGCAACAACGGGCTCAGTGTTCCGGCAACTCTGGTGCTGGGCCTGGCCCTGGCAGGTGCCGTGTCTGCCGCCAGTCACTTACAGACGTTGGCCAACCAACTGGCCGACAGTGGTGAAGCGAGTGATTCCGTCTATCGATATTTAAAACGCAGTGACGAGATCGCACCTAGTGAGCAACGTGTGGGTTTAGCAGGGCTACGCGAAAGTGTCGAAATTCGTGACGTGACATTGGGGGATTCCAGCGGTGAACCGATCCTTAGTCACCTGAGCCTGGAACTGTACCCCGAGCAACTCGTCACGTTGCTGGGGACCGAACAGGTATCCACGCGGGCATTGACCGAGCTATTGATGGGATTTGGCCTTCCAAGTGAAGGACGTGTTTCCATCGATGGCATCCCGCTCCGCGACATTCATCCACAAGCGTTGTCACAAAACGTCATGTGGATCGAACCGGATGGCCCGATCTGGAACGGCACCATTCACGAAAACCTGTCCGGTAACGACAACGGCATCAGCAGCAGCGACGTGTATGATGCTCTGCGGGAAGTCAATGTTTATGAACGCATTCAACGTTTGCCCGAGGGACTCAACACAATCGTCAGTGCAAACGATTCGATGCTCGGTGTTGAAACCACTTATGGCATTGCTGTCGCCCGGGCACTGCTGCATAAACCTCCAATCCTGCTGGCATTGGAACCACCACCTCCGGCAGAGCACATGGCAGAAGACCCTTGTCTGAACGCCTTTAAAAAACTGGTCCGTCAAGGAACCCTGGTCGTGCTGCTGCCCCGACGTTTACCGTCCCTGCGGGCGGCTGACCGAGTGATTCTACTCAACGGATCCCGACTGGCAGGTGAGGGAAACCACACCGAACTGCTGGCGACCAGCGACTTGTATCGCCATTTGAACTATCTGTTGTTCAATCCCTATCGCCATCAAAAACGTTCCTCCTGAGGGCAACCTGAGAAGGGAAATCCTTGCAAACTGCCGCCGGCATTGTGCCGCCGGCTGGCCACGCATGGTAGATCAAGTATTAGCGGGTCGTCCGGATGATGGTCTGCCGTCTCCAACCGCAGGCGGACGCTGTGGCGTGTACAGGCAACAATCCTGAGGGCAGACATCGTGCCACGGCCCTAAATCGCCGACGGCGGCACGGTCTTGCCGCAGTTCCAAACGCTCTTGGACAAGCGAGCCGATCATTTCCGCAAAGCCAGGGGCAACGCCAACCGTTCGCGCACGTTCCATGCGGATCCCACGCTCCTGACAAACTTGGGCTGCTTCTTCATCAAGGTCAAACATCACTTCCATGTGATCACTGATGAATCCGATCGGAACAATGACCAGACTCTCTAGCTTTTTCTTGTCATCGTTTGCCTTGATTGAGTCGCAGATGTCCGGCTCCAACCACGGTTGCTGTGGTGGCCCGCTACGACTCTGGTAGACAAGATCCCACTGGCTGACTCCGCAGGCATCCGAAACCAGTCGACATGTTTCGCGAAGTTGTTTTTCGTAGTCGCAATTTTCGGCCATCGAGATGGGAATGCTGTGAGCCGTATACAGGACAACCGATTCCGCCGCAGAATTGCCGAGAGCACCAATGGATTGCTGTAGATTTTTTGTCATCACCTCAATGAACCGCGGATGGTTGAAACCCATTCGAACCTTCTCGATCAAGGGCGCATCAGGGCCAACCTGTTCACGCGCCGCCATGATATTTTCGCGATACTGACGGCAACCGCTGTAACAACTGAACATACTGGTAAAGAACGCCAACGCCCGTTTGCGGCCATCGTCACGCATCTGCCCAATGGTATCGGGCAGCAGCGGATCCCAGTTCCGGTTGCCCCAATAAATGGGAAGCTTGATCCCAACTCGCTCAAACTCGGCTTTGATCACCTTCAATAGATCGCGATTTTGTTCATTGATGGGACTGGCACCACCAAATCGCTTGTAATGCTCGGCAACCTCCAACATCCGTTCTCGCGGTACACGTTTTCCACGGAGCACGTTTTCCAGAAACGGCATGACATCATCGGGGCCCTCTGGGCCGCCAAAGGAAACAAGCAGGAAGGAATCATAGGGCGGCAAATCGGATGTCATGGCTGGCTGGAGTCGGCTGGTTGGAGTCGGCTGGCTGGAGTCGGCTGGTTGGAGTCGGCTGGTTGGAGTCGGCTGGTTGGAGTCGGCTGGTTGGAGTCGCAGTTACGCAAATTAAAATTGTCGGTGCGACATTATCACCACCCATCAAGCCCTGTCGCGAGGTGGTTATCATGAGGCCGTGTGAATGTCATTCTAGCGTTGGTGTATCCTTCCTGCTGCGTGGCATCTTTCAGACCTATTTTGATCGAAAAACGGCAGGCAACTGCAATCACGCAAAGGTGCAAATTTCAGCAACCTCGCGCGGGGAAGACATTTCCGAATCGGTTTCAACGATCAAGATGCTGCATCACCACCTCCGCTGTAATACCGTCAACGTCACCCCAATACCTCAAAACGCTTGAATCACCGGCAGATGATTGACCCTGACATTCCTCCCTCGGTTATGCAAGAAGTCGTTGCAGCAAGGGAAATTGTCGCGATCAAGAAACTGGACGCGGGCTTTAGTGGTGGGATCGTTGTTCACTGCCGTTCCGCCAGCGGGGATGAATACGCTTTGAAGCGTTGGCCGAGTTCCATCCCAATCGACCGTATCGAAACGATCCACCGGGTCATCATCCACGCATTTGAGAACGGCTGCGACATCATTGCCCGTCCCCTTGATATCAATCCGGGTGTGAGAGACATCGCATCCGTTTCTACCGGGACGGTTCATTCCTCGGCCAGCGGAAACTGGGAACTGTCCCAATGGCGACCGGGAATCGCTGCCACGGTCAACGCCGGATTGGACACCGTTTACCGCGGTGCGCAGGCAATCGCCCACTTTCACGCCTGCACGGCATCATTGGAATCCCGCTTGCAGCCAGCGCCGATCATCCGCGAACGGTTGCAGATTCTAGAGTCTCGACACCAGCTGATGCCCGTTCCATTGCGACTGATCAGCCAATGGGAGCTGGATCCGGATTTGACGGCCGCCCTGAGGGACGCTGCCAACTTGATCCAATGGAAATGGGATGAAGCCCAAGACCAAATCCACCGATCATTAACACAATACGGTAATTGCAGCGTTCCAAACCAATACGTGTTGCGTGATGTTCATGCCCAGCACGTCCTGTTCTCAGCGGACCAGGTAACCGGGTTGATTGATTTTGATGCCGTCCGCATCGATACCCCGGCCTCTGACCTCGCTCGCTGGGCCGGAAGTTTTCTGGCGGGGAACCAACCCACCAGCGAAGTCTGGGAAGCTGCCGTTGCGGGATACCGATCGAGAGGTGCACTCACCAGCAACTCGGACTCCGATTTTGAAGTCAGGCTGGCCATGGACCTCTGTTTTGCGGGCACCTGGATCAGTTTGGCGAATTGGTTGGTCTGGTTGTTGATTGAACAGCGGAGCTTTAGAGCCCCAGCCAGCGTGCTGGCTGAGCGCATTCGTAACCTGATCAGAATTGCGTCGCCAGAGCACTGGCACCCAAGGTGAACATTGACCCCGAAATCCCCCGCAGAGTAGACTGTAAGACAGATGTGGAATACCGAAAAACCAGGCGAACACCCCATGAAATCTTCCGTCAGACGCTGGGTTCCTGCCCCTCTCCGCTGGTTTTCTCTCGTAGTTCTGCTGGGATGTTGCTGGATCGTCCCCGTTCAGTCTCAGGACAATTTTGGCGGAGGAGCCGATCTTTTCCCCAACCTTTCCTTGGGAGGCTTTGGTGCAGACACGGCCGAACCCGTCGAGTGGTTGGCGACCTACCAACTTGATGAGAGCGGTACAGGGCAACTTGACGTGACCGCAACCTTGGGCGGCGGTTGGCACATCTACTCGATGACTCAACCCGCCGGTGGCCCCACGCCGACAAAGCTGTCTGTGACGGGTCCGGCCGACGTGAAACTGACCGGCAAGTTCACTCCTGACCGCAAGCCTCACAGCACCGTTTCAACCATCTACAAAGGCATCAACGTTGAGGAATTTGAATCCAGCGTGACGTGGTCTGTCGGCATTCAGGCAGCGGCAGGATTTGACGGAAAGATTTCGGTCGACGTCAACGGTCTGGTGTGCAAGACAGCCTGCATGCCTGTCAACGAATCACTTCAGGCAGTATTGGTCAACACAAGCACCAAAGCGGCGGACCAAGATACTGTTCAACTGACTTCAGAGATCAACACTGAGTCATCGCTCTTTCGTGAAGTTGCCAAACCGTTCCGCGATGGTGATTACGCCGTCAAATGGACTGCTTTTGTTTTCCCGACAACCGTCAAGGCAGGGCAGTGGGGAGAATTGATTTTCACAGCTGAACCGGATGCTACCTATCACCTTTATGAAACAGCCGTGGATGACGCGGATCTTTCGACCAACTTCGTGGTTACTGAAAAGTCCGGTTTACAGATTGGAAAACCGGTTGCGAACCGTCCGGTGATTCAGAAGAAGGGTTTCCTTCCCTACGGATACTTCAAAGGAAAAGTAACTTGGCGGATCCCGTTCATGGTCCCCGCCACAGCCAAACCAGGCAGCAAAACGATCGGCGGAATGATCGCTTACCAGGCGTGTACTGACAGCAGTTGCCTTCAGCCACGGGCGCTCAAATTCAAAGCCACCCTAGCCGTGGGTGAATCAACCGTAGAAACCCCTGCAGCAGTCATGCTCACCTCAGGCAGGTCAGGGGAAGCCAAGGATACTGCGGCTGAAACCAAGTGGGTCGATCCCATCAGCAAACCGGCCAAGACTCCCAAGCCTCCGACAGCGGATGACATCTCATCGACTGGTGCAGGCACCGACACCGATGCAAGTCCGCCACTCAGCTCGCAAACCAAAGGCGATGTAGCTCAAGCAAGCACGACAGCAACGGCCGACTTCGAAAGTGAAGCACCCACTGCATTTGCCTTGATTCTGCTGCTTGCCTTTTTCGCTGGATTGATACTGAATGTGATGCCATGCGTTCTGCCAGTCGTCGGACTCAAGATCATGGGCTTTGTCAGTCAAGCCGGAGAAGATCGCAAACGAATTTTAACGCTCAACTTGGCTTACGTGCTCGGCATCATGGCGGTCTTCGCACTTCTGGCCGCTGTGGCAGCCGCTTCATCATTTGGCTGGGGTCAACAATTCACGCTCTTCCCTGTCCGACTTGGTCTGACACTGGGTTTGTTCGCTCTTGCCTTGAGCTACCTCGACGTCTGGGAAATTCCGGTTCCCGGAATGGCAGCCGGAAAAACCTCACAGGAACTGCAAAGTCGCGAGGGATTGCTGGGTGCCTTTTCAAAAGGTGTCTTCGCAACCGTGATGGCGACGCCCTGCAGTGGTCCGTTGCTCGGAGTCATTCTTGGACTAACCATTGGACTTCCGGCGATTCAAACCATCATCATCGTTTTGACGGTCGGAATCGGGATGTCATCTCCCTACCTACTGATCGGATTCCATCCCAAACTGATCGCATGGCTTCCCAAACCGGGCGACTGGATGGTAACACTCAAACAACTGATGGCATTTTTGATCCTCGCGGCAGTTGCTTTCTTCTTTGCACAATTCAACGATGCACATAAAGTTCCGGTATTCGTTTCGTTGATTGCCGTGTGGTTCGGCTGTTGGATTATTGGCCAAGTCCCCAACTACGAAGCGTTGAACAAGCGAATCATCGCTTGGCTTGGGGGAATCACTGCGGCAGTGGTTCTCAGTCTGGGAGCGTTTCATTATCTCCAACAGGTGAAAGAGCTGGATTGGCAGGATTACAACGAAGCTCGATTGCAGGAATTGCGAAACGATGGCAAGACGGTGCTGGTCGATTTCGGGGCTAAGTGGTGTGTCAATTGCATCGTCAATTACGAAATTGCGTTAAATACTGCGACCACCGCGAAAGTGATGGATGAACTGGGAGCCGTCGCGATGTACGCGGACTGGACAGACCCTGACGAACAAATCAAGAAGAAGCTGGAGGAATTGAACTCCCGTTCAATCCCGATCTTGGTCATCTACCCAGGAGATCGCAGCAAAAAACCGATTATCATGCGAGACCTTGTTTCTCAACGGGCGGTCGTTGATGCCCTGCGTCAAGCAGGGGCAAGTGTTGGCAGTTCTTCCTTGGCGTTCACCGGCCGCCAAGAAAAACTCGACCCTGCCATTCCACAGTGACCCGGCATTCCACAGTGACCCGGCATTCCACAGTGACCCGGCATTCCACAGTGACCCGGCATTCCACAGTGCCTCTGCATCTCACAGTGACCCAGCGACATGGCCTTGATTGACGCCGATGATACGATCGTTGCGATTGCCTCTCCCACGTCACCGGCAATCCGCGGCGTGGTTCGCATATCCGGCGATGACACGTTGGCCATCCTAAAACGGATGGGCATCCATTCCGAGGGAATCGAGAGGCCCCAACGAATGGCAACGAAGGTTGATCTGGGCAGTCCACTCGGGATAATTCCAGTCGACGTGATGGTTTGGCCCACCCGACGCAGCTACACAGGGCAACCGTCAGCCGAGTTACACACCTACGGTTCTTTACCGCTGTTACGCGGTTTGGTCGACGAAGCGGGTCGGTGCGGTGCGCGACCTGCCCGACCGGGTGAATACACGATGCGAGCGTTTCTGGCCGGTCGACTTGACCTGACGCAGGCCGAAGCGGTCTTGGGTGTCATCGAAGCAGAACAACGCGGGACTCTCGATCACGCCTTACGGCAACTCAGCGGAAACCTGTCTCAGCCGCTGGAAAGAATGCGAAGCACGCTGTTGGATCTGCTTGCTGACGTCGAAGCGGGACTCGATTTCGTCGACGAGGACATCTCATTCATCAGCGACGAAGACCTCGTGGATCGATTGTCCGCCATCGGGACTGAAATCGAACAGACGCTGCAGGTCATGCAAAGCCGCGGCGGGGGTTCCTCCAGAGCGATGGTCGCCCTTTGTGGCCCACCCAACGCGGGAAAAAGTTGTCTGATCAATCGACTGTCTGATCAACAGGTTGCCATCGTTGCCGAAGTGGCAGGCACAACCCGCGACACAGTGACGGTCGATGTCGAATTGCAAGGCACTCTCGTAACACTCATCGACACAGCCGGTATCGAAGAGGCACAAACAGAAGTATCCCAGCAGTCACAAATTCAAGCCAGACGTTCCGCGACTGAAGCCACCGTGCGTCTATGGTGTGTCGATGCTAGCGGCGAGAATTTTGTCGATGCCGCCAATGACTTACGGACGGTGGCGACGGAAATCCAGAATCCCCAAACGATCGACATTTGGGTCGCCACAAAAATGGATGCCGGCATCCATCCGAGTCTGGACGAGAACTGGATAGCGTGTAGCGCAGTGACAGGCGAGGGTATCGACAAGCTTCTGGACGTCCTGGGCCAACATCTGACCCAGCAGGACTCCGAAGAAGTCGGTTCGATCCTCGGCACAGCCGCTCGATGCACCCAATCATTGCAACAAGCCTCCGATTCCATCAATCAGGCGATCCTGCTGACGCGCAGTCAGGAGGGTCACGAATTTGTTTCTGCCGAACTACGTCTCGTGGCTCAATGCCTCGGAGAAGTCACAGGGGCGGTCTACACCGATGACATTCTCGATCGTGTCTTTGGCCGCTTCTGTATCGGTAAATGAAAGGGCCGCGACTCCCATGCAAGCATCCACAAGATCGTCGCGTGACACGCTGATCGCGGAACACCCCAGCCCGATCGGAACACTGTGGTCGACCTGGACCTCGACGGGACTGTTCAGCCTGAACTGGCAACCCCCAACGACCACGCCTAGCGGTGGCCTGAATTCAACGGAAACCACGCGAGCTCACGAATTGGAAAACCTGCTGAGCGACTATTTCCAAGGCAGAAAAGTCTCATTCCGGAACATTGAGATTGACCCTCTGGGATGGACACCATTCACACGTCAGGTTTATCAATGCTGCCGCGAAATTCCAATTGGCAACACGATCACCTACAAACAACTTGCCGGTCTGGCTGGCAACGAAAAAGCCAGTCGCGCCGTGGGCGCGGCCATGTCACGGAATCGGATCCTGCTGGTCATTCCATGCCATCGAGTGCTGTCTGCATCAGGGTCCCTGACGGGTTACAGCGCCAAAGGTGGCCTCAAGACAAAGCAGCTGCTGATCGACCTGGAATGCCAGGGACGTTTGCCACGGGATCGTTTCGCCAGCGAATCATGACAACCAGTGCGCCGCACCAACCCAGGACAAAGGTGGCAACAGTCCAATTCAGCCACCAGGGTTCATACCGGAACTCTAGCCACCAGTTTCCTGCCGGCAGCAATACGCCTTGTGTGATTCCATCGACCCGATGAACATTCAGGGATCGCCACGCATCTCGGGCCACCCAATTCGTCTGATCGTTATCCAACATTCCAGCAACTGCCTGATCAGCTGAGCGATCAGCAGGCGCAATCCGTGCGATCCAGTGGCCATCCTGCATCATGGGACGAGTGATCAAAGCGGCAGCATTCGCTCTCACGCGGTACAACGCCGACTCTGCGTGTTGACGATTCATCTCCTGATTCCAACTGAAGGGGACCGCAGCATCTGGCAGAAGTTCATCACCGGGTTCCCCGACCGATGGTGCCGGTCCTGTTCCTTCCACGATGGGCTGTTGTTGATTCAGGTCGCTGCGACCATCAGAATCAAGCAGGAACCCCGGTTGTCGAAATCGCTCGACAAGCACATCCGCCGTCAAATGATTCGATTCATAACGCCATTGAGGATAGGCTTGCAGGTCTGAGCCCATGTTTTCGGTTCGATAGGAATGATCGACCAATTGCATGCGTCGCCCCTTGAGGTCGGTCGTCACCACACGATCCGTCACATGAACGACTCCCTCGATCTCCAGCCACGACCGCAGTGATTCCCACAGATGACGCTGATCCTCAATCGACAATTCTGCCATCATTCGATTGACAGTTTTCCAGAAGATAGCGGTATTCCGACTGCGGATCGAAACCATGTTATTGAGCATGTGGACACGATCGGAAAGATGCCAGCGACCAAACCACGCTGCCCGTCCACTGGTTTCGACATCCAACAAGCGTTCCTTGTCTCGCGTTTCCCCCCACAGTTTGGGCCACCCCGACCCCGACTGAGTACGCATCCAGCGATCATGTCCCAACGGGGGTGCCCCGACCAATTGCTGCATGGCCAGCCGTTCATCTTTTCGCGAGACCTGATGCACGATGCCATGACCGCTGATTCCGAGGTCCACAACCAACACGAGGATAGCCAACATCGCCCATCGGCTGTCGCTCGACTCGTGAGAACAGGATAGCCTTAACAACAGTGATAACGCCAGCAGAACCACGATCGACTGGCTCACCGATCCAATCAGTTGCCAGAGGCCAGAGGAAAGGTCCAACGGCCCCCAAAAAGAATCGTAGGGGACACGAATCTGGGACAATGCACCCGACCAAAACGAAAGAAACACCAGTACACCCACCAGCACACATCCAAGCACCACCGCGATTCGCAAGGCAGAGTTGGCAACCTTTTCCCTGAGCGGCAGTTGATTGAGATCAGTAATACGGTCGATCACCTGGGCTGTCACCAATGTCGCAGCCAACGAAAAGAATGGCAGCCATTTGACGGGATAGCGAAAGGCATCATAGCCCGGCAGCCATTGATACAGGATCCAGTACGGGCCGCCGATGGCACTGTCATGATCACCCATCCACCCGGTTCCTGCCTGCACCAACCAGACAAGACCAAAATGACCGAACGAGAGAAACAACGAAGCCAGACAAATCGCAAACCAGGGTCCACGAAAAGCCTCGCGCCGATAACGCAGTCGAACCCACAAAGCCAGTAGTGTCGCCAGACCCATGTACAGCGAGGGCGTCCAGGCACGACCATCCCCTGGCCACAACCGGCTGAACCGTTGATTGATTGGCAAGAATGAACCAAAGGCATTACGGGTGGCAATCTCTGCCAGATGCCACGGGGGCAGGGAATACTGAAATGTCTGGTAACGTTGACCACCCACCAACGGAGGCTCCGACCACGATTCAGTGTTCGCCTGTTGAACCCGTTCACTTTGCTGACCCCAACTCACTGACGCTGCCAATTGTGGGGCCGACAACACGGCAGCCAACGTCGGTACACCAAGGAACACCGCCCAATCGAATCGGCGAGTGGAACGAGTTCGAAGGCGTGCCAATCCAGTGCATGCTGCGACAATCATCACATGCAGGGCGGACTGGGGATCACCACCGAGAATCATCAGCCCCATCGCGGTGCCCGCCAATACAATGCGAAAACGACGACTACCCGCATCAGGCAGCAACATCGCGCCGAGGGCAAACGGTAGCCAGGCAGCACCCACCAGGAACGGCGGGTTGGAATAGAGAAACAAGATCGATCCCGACAGCGGATAAAGCAGGGACGCGATCACACTGGCAAACAAACGACAACCGGCCCAACCGGCTACAAAGCGTGCTGCCACGGAAGCGATAATCAAATGCAGAACGACATACCATGCCAGTGCTGACTCGCTGGACAACGGCGAGGCAAAGACCAGATACCGGATCGGATACAGTACCGCGGTCGTGGTCTCACCGATCAGTGGGATACCGGAATGGTCGAGAGGATTCCAAAGAGGAATCCAGTCATCCTGGCAACGCTCAGCGACATAGTCGTACAGCGGTGTGTAAAAATGCCCCACATCCCGAAAGGCAAGACGATCAATACCCACAAGAGATGGAGCAAAGAGCACCAGAATCAAAACGGGCGCGAAGAGGACGCTCGTTTTTTGGTAGGACATGGTCAACAGATCATGGAGGTGCGGTGATAATCCCGGCCTTGGATTGGTTACGCAATGAATCGGCGCGATTCATCAGGTCTTCCACCGGTTCCAGTTCTTTCGGTACAAGCTGGACATCAATAATACGCTCGTCACGCAGTTCGCCAGGCCACAATGTCTCGGAGAAAAACTCCAACCCCAGCCACTGGTACCATGGTGGGTTCAACCGTCGGCGTATGACTTCGGTGCGATACCCGTTTTTCTCGATTCGAAACTCACGAGTCCCATAATGGACGAAACTCGTGGCCGCGGGACTGGTTCCCACAACCTGATTGTCAATCGAGACCGTTGCTCCCGGAGGGCTCGTTCGGACCGTCATCCGTCGACGGACGCACCCTGTACTGATTACCACCAGCAGGAAAGCGATCCAACAGAAGTCCCGGCAAGGATGAATTTGAGCGGTCAAATGCTGCCTCAATGGTAAAATAACGAATCGGACTTTTCTGTAACACGGGGGTGACGGCTCTCGCTAGACCGTTTTCGGCTTGAGCCCAATTTCACAGCAGGGTCAAGCAACCTGTCCATGTTTCACGGCTGCTATCATGTGAAACAACCATTTCCATCTCCGGGAAGACAAACCGATGCTACGAAATCCTCTGCTTGTCCCCAGTCCCCTGTTCTGCCTCTTTGCTTTGGCTGCCGCCTTGTCACCTCTGCCCTCGGTCCACGCGACGTCCCCTCTTGAAGTCCAACTCAGATTTCAACGCCCCGTAACAGGGGACTCGGATGCATTTGCCGCCGTGAACAGGAACGAGACGTGGAACCCATCCGAAACAGCCATCATCGTGTGTGATGTTTGGGACTATCACCACAGCCCGAATGCCGTGGGGCGGCTTCAAGAGATGTTGCCTCGCCTCGAAAAGGTTCTGAAATCCGCACGCCAGCAGGGTATCACCATCATCCACTCACCCAGCGACTGCATGGATGCCTATCGCGAACATCCGGGCCGTCGCCGTGCCATCGACGCGCCCCAAGCTGCCAATCAGCCTGCAGACATTGAAGCCTGGTGCTCAGCAATTCCAGCCGAGGAGCAAGCGGCGTATCCCATTGATCAATCCGATGGTGGTGAAGATGACGACCGAGCGGTGCATGCTGAGTGGGCCAGAAAGCTGACCGCATTGGGACGCAATCCGAACATGCCATGGCAGCGTCAGAACGCAGGTATCTCAATCGATCCCAATCGCGATTACATCAGTGATCGAGGCAATGAAGTCTGGAATATTCTCGAAGATCGCGGCATCCAGAATGTGGTACTAACCGGTGTGCACACCAACATGTGTGTGCTGGGACGCCCCTTTGGGCTGCGTCAAATGGCGAGAAATGGTAAGCATGTCGTGCTGATGCGTGACATGACCGACACCATGTACAACCCGGCACGCTGGCCGTATGTCAGCCACTTCGAGGGAACCCGACGGATCATCTCGCATATTGAACGCTTCGTATGTCCCACCATCACAAGTGATCAGTGGCTCGGTGGAAAACCGTTTCGATTCGTGGGCGACGTGCCTGGCAATCACCAACCAGAACGAAATGAGAGTGATACCCTGCCAAAGGATCATTGGCAGCTCGTCACCGTTCAAGATCCCTCAACGTCGAAGGCAGCAGCAGGCCAACCCCAATCGTATCGCTGCGTTGTGCGGATGCCAGAACGATGGTTTGCTTCGAAAACGGATGATCCAGGATCAACAGTTCGGGTGCGGTTCAAGAATCGCGACAATGTGCGACTCTGGATCAACGGAGCGGAGCAAGCTGAAGTCACAGGCGACTCACAAGATCGCCTGTTCATGGTTTCCCAGGATGTGGTCGCTGTGGGTGATGCAAACCTGCTGGTTGTGCAAAGCAGTGGAAGCATTGCTTTTCAAGCACCCCTGATCGAAACAGGCCACGAGACGCTCACTTTGGCTGGCACATGGCAAATGAAACAGGGACATGACCCTGCCCTTACAACCATGCCTTTGCCGGCCAAGTTTGGAGGTTCCAGCGACATTGTGTTCAACGCGGCCGATCCGCTTTGGACACCCCGCGCCGTGACTCGCAAGGGTGATTTTACGACTGGCATCGAAGGCCCTGCCTGCGACCGGGACGGGAACATCTTCGCGGTGAACTTTGACAAACAAGGCACGATCGGCAAAGTCACCCCGAACGGAATCGCAACCCTGTTCGCAAAATTACCCGAGGGAAGTATCGGTAACGGTATCCGTTTTGCGCCCGATGGCACCTTCTTTGTCGCTGACTACACAAAGCACAACGTGCTGCGAGTCGATCCCTCGTCAGGTGAAATTTCCATTCACGCACACCACCCCGACATGAATCAACCGAATGATCTGGCTCTTGCGCCAGATGGGCGGACTCTCTTTGCCAGTGATCCGAATTGGTCAGACGGCACTGGCAATCTCTGGCGAATCGACGGTGATGGAACCGTCAGCAAAATCGCCGAGGGAATGGGAACCACGAACGGAATCGAAGTCAGCCCGGATGGCAAAACTCTCTATGTCAACGAGTCCAAACAACGCAACGTCTGGGCATTCGACATCGGCAAAACGGGCTCTCTGAGCAACAAACGACTGATACGTCACTTTGATTCACACGGTTTTGATGGGATGCGCTGCGACGTGCAGGGAAACTTGTACATCACCCGACACGGCAAAGGTACAGTGATCAAAATGACGCCCAAGGGTGAAATCCTGAAAGAAATTCCGGTACTGGGAAAACGCCCCAGCAATCTCTGTTTTGGAGGCCCCGACCGAAAAACCATTTACGTCACCGAAGTTGACTCACAACGCCTGGTTCAATTCCGCGTTGATCAACCGGGACGGGAATAACGCTTGGACCGAAACGAACACGACTGGTTCGCCATGCGCAAATGCAGTTGCACGAAACAGGCAAACGAGAGGGAAGGGCAGATCGAAATTGATGTCAAATGAATTCAACTGCCACTCGCCGACGACCTGCAGAAACCAGATCAGCGAGCCTGAACGATCGCAATGATCCGATCAACGGCGGCCCGCAGCGAGCGTGCGGCCATGACAAAGTTGGTATGGCCGCTGACTTCAGGTTGAATTTCTTCGTAAAGCTCAGTTGCCCGGCGTATTCGGGACAACTTTTTCTTGGCCATTTTTAGATACACCGCTGGATCTTCAACTTCATCCAGAGGCCCGACAGCCAGGATGAAGTCATAGAGATCGCGCACGATCGCCCTCAGATCATCATCTTCCTCAGCCTCATCGGCGTGCTTGAGGAACGTGCGAATCATCCAGACGTGCGTGACCTCGGTATCGATCGCACGCACACGTTCCATAGGTTCGGTGCCGTCAAAATCCATCAACCGACCGACTCTGCATCTGAACCCGGCGTTTCACCACTGGCCGGTTTGACCTCCAGATCAGCTGTCTCAACTGACTCAGCCTTGGGTTTTGCAGGTGCATGACCATGAGGCGTATTCATAGCAACGGTCACCACACCAACCACGGTGACCAACATACCAACCCACAACAAGGGACTAACGGTACTGAAGTCGTGCAAGCGAATCACCGAGACCAGTGCAGTGATCGACACCGCACCACCAAACACGATTGGCATCACCAGCAGGGCGTTCCCACGACTGTACATCATCGCCGTGGTCAAACAGAGGGCACCAACAGCACCCAAAGTACCCGCGAGGAAACCCCATTTGACCGTAGCATAATGCACACCCGTGAAGTCAAAACTGTCTCCTTTGACCTTCATCATCACCAGACCACCGATGACCGCGATCACCAGGTAAGCAATGCCAATGAAAACATAGGGTTTGAACGGAGTCCAACCCCCTTCGTGCGGTAACAGGGGACGCCCATCCACACGTGGTGTTTGAGCATTTCCGATCGTGGGGCCGTAGCAACCCCAGAATATTGCGGTGCCAATGGCAAATAGAATCGGGATCAACATCTTGTTCATGAAAACCTCGGATAGGGGAACGGACGTCTTCAACTCAGGCTGGAGTCCGCTGTTTTCGGGAGGGGATAATTGGCAGGCCTAAACGTTAAACAGGAAGTGACAAATATCGCCATCCTGCATGACGTAGTTCTTTCCTTCTAGACGCAGTTTACCCGCTTGTCGAATCTCTTTCTCGCTTTGGTGTAATTCCAGATCATCCAAGGTGTAAACCTCGACTCGAATGAAGCCCCTCTCGAAGTCAGTATGAATCACTCCGGCGGCCTGCGGAGCGGTAGCCCCGACGTGCACGGTCCAGGCCCGAACTTCTTTTTCACCTGCTGTGAAATAACTTTGCAATCCGAGGGTGCGATAGGCTTCCCGGGCGATCTGGCTCAACGCGGGATATTCCAGCCCCGCCTCTGTAAGCATTTCAGCTCGGTCATCTTCGTCAAGCTCAGCGATTTCGGCCTCCAGCTTGGCGCAAACACAGACGACTCCGGCACCGCTGCCTTCCACATGCTCACGAACTCGCTGGACCAGTGGGTTTTTCCCTTCGAGGTCAGACTCATCGACATTGGCGACAAACAAAACCGGTTTGGCAGTCATCAGTCCGTAACTGGAAATGGCCGCCGCCTCAGCCTCATTCAATTCCAACGTTCGTAAAGGTGCATCTTTTTCGAGATGCTGATTGCATTTTCCAATCACTTCAACTCGCAGTTTTGCTTCCTTGTCACCACTTCGAGCCGTTCGCTCCGCCTTGCCGAGTGCATTCTCAAGCGTTTGGATATCCGCCAGCATCAATTCCGTTTCAATGATCTCAATATCAGCGATGGGATCGACTTCGCCCGAAACGTGAATGACATCGGGGTCTTCAAAGCACCGAACCACCTGAACAATGGCATCGACTTGGCGAATATGACTGAGGAACTTATTCCCCAAACCCTCACCATCACTCGCTCCTTTCACGATACCGGCGATATCAACCAGTTTCAACGTCGCCGGAATCGTCTTTTGCGGCACGATGTACTTTGTGATACGACCTAGCCGCTCGTCGGGCACATTGACGATCCCTTCATTGGGTTCAATTGTGCAAAAGGGATAATTTTCGCTCTGTGCTGCTTGTGAGCTAGTCAGTGCGTTGAACAGGGTGCTCTTCCCAACATTGGGCAAGCCAACAATTCCGGCTTCCATGGCTGTCTGTATTGAATCGAGTAAGGCAGTGAATGATATTCAAATGTTATCAGTCAGCAGGGATGTAACGAAGGTGGGGAAAGTTTGACGGTTTTTCGTGTCGAATCACCCTCCAGCTAAGCCTGATTTCGGAAAAATCCCCGATTTACCTGAAGTCCGTAGATTCATGCTGCCGATTTACTTTCCTTGCACGACGCATTTTGACATAGCTTTCATGGACGAAGCTGGTAGACGCGCCAACGCCCAGCTTATCAGGCCCGGTGGTGGCGATTTTCGCTCACTCCAGCTCCGGACCCGTTCCCTTGCGAACTCTGACCCTTGGCGTTCTGATCGTCTCCGGCGGCACACTCGCCGCATTACCATTTCGCCGTTATCAGGCGATTCCCGATTCATCGACCAACCCGGTCCATGTCACGGGACCCACCAATTCTGCGCTGCAAATGCGTCCTCCGGACGCAATCACGCAAGATGCATTCCGGCCTCCACAGGCATCCGATGCAATGCGCAACGGTTCGATTCTGGCTACCCATTCCCCTGCCATTGAAGCGGCCAGACAGCAGCCTCGTCCGCAGGACGGTATCCTCGCATCCCGACAGCGAAGGTCTGATGTCCCGTTGACCTACGAGGACCTGGTGCTGCCAATCGAAATGCCAGAAGTCGTTCAGGAACGCTTCAATGCGACAGCTGCCGTGAAAAGCATCCAAATGGAAAAAGAACGGCTGGCCAACAAAGAATTGCCTCGGATGGAAAAGATGGTTGCCACACAAACCCAACCTCCTGCAGCAGCTACCGATTCCAGGTTCGCCTCAAGTACACCGAGTGTTGCCGAGCAGCGCGTAATGCAGCCGGGGGCAGCGTCTGCCGACGCCGTGCTACCCACCCTTGCTCAACCCACCCTTGCTCAACCCACCCTTGCTCAACCCACCCTTGCACAACCCACCCTTGCACAACCCACCCTTGCACAACCCACCCTTGCACAACCCAGCGTTGCTCAACCCAGCGTTGCACTTCGCGAGACGGCCGCTGGATCACTGGCCAGCACATCCGTAACGCCCCCGCCGACTCCATCTTCTGACCAACTTGATGCTGCAGAAATTTTGCCGAATCTAGGCACTCAGAACAAACTGCCGTCGGTCGCAGCGCAGTCTCGGCAACGGCACTGGATCCAGCAGCCCGATTGAGCTTACAGCAAGTCGATCAGATTCCTTGCTTCCAGTTCTTTGACAACTTCCCGAACTCGTTCTTCAGCGTGTTTGGGAGCAACCAGAGTCGCGTCAGCCGTCTGAACGACAATCAAGTCATCGATATCAATGGTCACAATCGTGTGTCCGGGCTGGGCATGGATGATTGTTCCCCTGGTGTCAATTCCCAAATGTGATCCGACTACAGTGTTGCCTTGGTTGTCCGCCTGGTGCAAACGAGACAATGCTTGCCAGCTACCAACATCATCCCAGGGAAATGGCGCCTCGATCGTCACCACGTTTGGATAATTTTCCATCACTGCATAATCGATGGACGTACCCTCGATCGCGGTAAACTCTTTCTCGAGAGTTGTCTCGAACGAGTCACTGCCCATCGCCTCTGCAATCTTGGCAAGGTGCGAGTGCATCTTGGGTACATTACTTTCCAGTGCATCCAGAATGGTCGCAGCACGCCACAGAAAGATTCCGCTATTCCAATAATAGGTTCCGGCAGCCACGTATTCTTCTGCCGTAGCACGATCAGGTTTTTCACGGAACTTTTCGACCTGAAAAGCGGGAACATCAGCACCCTTGATTTCAGCGGCCCGCTGAATGTATCCAAATGATTCCGACGGATAACTCGGCGGAATCCCGAAGGTCACAATCCGCGTGGGGTCCTGATCGATTAATTCACTTCCGGCAGCGATCGCCTGCTGAAACTTTTCATGATCGGTGATCACGTGATCCGATGGCATGACCACCATCGTTCCCTCGGGATCGACATGAGCCACCATCGCCGCAGCGAGTCCGACACAGGGAGCCGTATCACGTTTACAGGGTTCACCCACCACATTCTGGCTTGGCAAATCTGGCAACTGCTGCCTGACGGCATCGCTGAGAATCCGGTTCGTCACGATCAACTGACGTTCAGCCGGCACCAAGTCGCCGAGCCGATCAATCGTCGACTGCAGCATGGTCCGATCACCCGACAAGGATAGCAGTTGCTTGGGCACAAGCTTTCGGCTTGCCGGCCAAAACCGGGTCCCGCTTCCACCTGCCATGACCACCGCGTGAAGCATACTTGACTCCCTGATTAATCTGATTTACTGAACCCACTGCCACAACGGTAATGAAGATCCCATCGGGCGAAAAGTGGTCATCAAGCACCGCCCAGATACCAATCACCCTTGACTGCGACCTGGACTGACGGTGGACTTGCCTGACTGCGACCTGAATTGATTGCGACCTGAATTGATTGCGACCTGAATTGATTGCGACCTGAACTGACTGCGACCTGAACTGACTGCGACCTGGACTGACTAGGGAGTTGCCTGACGAGGGATGGGGTCCTCGTCATCCAGTTTGGGTGCTGGATTGGGATTATCCTGCTGACGATCTTGATCCATTTTCTGCCGCAACAGATCTCTCGCTTGTCGGAAATCGGGCACATCGGGTGCCAATTGAACGGCAAGCTCAAGCTGCTCAATTGCTTGATTGAGTTCACCTGCCAAGTACAGAGCCAGGCCATAGCGATATTGGATACCGGGATTTTCGGGGGCCAGTTCGGCATCTCTGGCGATCAACGGCAACTCTGCGGCTCTCAGTTGCTCAACTCGCTGCATGAGAGCCGGGCGTTGCTGAGGTGATGTTTGCTCAACAACGCGTTCCAGCATCGAGGCCAGATTAGTCCGCGGCCCCGTCATTTTGGGTTCGGTACGAATAGCTGTTTCGTAGGCCTCGATCGCGTCCTGGTAACGCCCCCTTCCCTCACAAAGCATGGCCCATCCCATATGAGCCCCAGCCCGATCCGATGCAACCATCAACGCACTTTTGACTTCTTCCAGCGCTTGATCGACTCGTTGGCGTTCATTGAAACTCAAAGTCTGGTAGGCGCCTGAGGCCACCAATTGGCGAGTTGCTTCGGTTCGGACCAACCGGGACTCATCATCGATATGTCTCATCAAGGTTCCTCGCACCACCTGAGGCGATGCTCCCATGAACAGGCTGATCGCCGCCGCCCTGACGATCGGATGTTCGTCTTTGTCATCGAGGATTTTTTTCGCCTTGGCGGTCGCGTTTCGGACTCCTGCCAACGACAGTTCGCCCAGTGCTGAGGCGCGTGCCAGAACCGGTGCCAAATCATCGGGCTGTGTGGCAACCCGAAACAAGCCATCGACCGCGCCGGGCTCTCCCCGTCGAAAGGCGACAATCGCTTCGCTAAAATGCTTTGGTTGCTTGCGGTTTTCGCCATACCATTTCTCACAGGCGGCATCACACCATGCATCGGTCTTCTGAATTGCCTCCGTGACCTGCTGATTCCCTTCCTCGGCCGCTTCGATCCAGTTGGCATACTCTTTCAGCGAAGGTCGAGTCTGTTCATCGATCGACTTCAACTGATCTTCGACATGACAACCGCTGCAAGCGTTGGGAGTCCCCAGTTGGACAGACAGATCAGGACGTGGGACTCTTAGCGAGTGATCCCTTCGCTTGTCCACATCCATGTAGGTTCGATGTGGCATGTGGCAGTTGACACACATGGCGCCGGCAGTGCCGGGCACGTGGTGATGATGCGAAGGCACGTCATATTTCCCTGCCGCATGCTGGTGGCAGGAAGTGCAGGTCTCGTTACCGGGGGATTTTAGTTTCAAGGAATGTGGATCGTGGCAGTCAGTGCATCGAATGCCCTTGTGATGCATCTTGCTCTGAATAAAGGATCCATACACATACACTTCATCTTTAATCTGACCGTCAGCAAAGTACGTATCATCCCTGAGCAGTTCGAGGTTATAGAAATCGCAAAACTCGTCGCCTCCATGGAACCCGTTGGACAATACACCGCGACGACTGTGACAAGGCGCACAGGCCTGCAGCTGTGGTTCAGCGTCTTCTCCCTTTAATCTCGCCAGTCCATAACCGTGTCGTCGATCCCAGAAAAGCGACTTACTATTGGCCAGTTCAACATGCAAGCTCCCTGGCCCATGACATGCTTCGCAGCTGACATCGATTTCTGAAAACGTCGTGTGGTAAGCCTGTTCGTCCGGATCGAAATTACGTTGCAAGTTGGTCGAATGGCAATCGGCACACATCGTCTGCCAACGCTGGGCAACGCCCGTCCAATGCAAGGGATCATCGGGTTCAAGCTTGTCCGCCACATCGGGTGGACGCAGGTAAAACCATTTTTTTTCGAGCGTGTCCCAACTGATTCTAAGTACCTGGATACGAGCGACCTCATGTGGTGGCATGTCATCAGGCCGGTCAAACTCGACCATGTACTGCTGCAAGGGCGTGAAGCCAAAAACATACTTGACCTCAAAGTCTTGCATCTGGCCATCTTCACCCTCGGTGTAAACCATGTATCGATCCCCATCACGATACATTCGACTGACGAGACCATCATGCTCGAAGGTGGCATCATCAAAGTCTCCCAACACGGAATCTTCGGTCGCGTGATCCATCGCCAAATCATGATCCGATCCAGCGAACGCCTGAGCCTCTTTCTGATGGCAATCCACGCAACTGGAACGCCCGACAAAACGCCGTTCAATGCCCTCTGGCAGGGCCGACCAATAATCGGCAAAGACCCCACCGCCCAATACCAAGAGAACCACCCCCGAAATGAACGCGGGGCTCTTGAAACTAAAAGAAGGCTTACGGACCAAGAGAGTTTGCGGGGTCAGAGGTAGAGGGTGACGAGGTAGAGGGTGACGAGGTCTGTGTAGTCTACTCGGATAATAACTTTACTGCCTCTGCCCTCATCCGGTTCACCAATTCGGCCCTCGCAGGGTCATCCGATTCACCATCACCCGCTGCGACATTTTCCAGCAAACGACTCGCCTTGAGCAGTTGTTCCGCTGCCATCGCATTCCGCGAGACCGCTGATCGGCCTCGATCATTGGCCGCTGGATCATTGGCCGCTGGATCGACATAGCCCGAGCCAATCACCTCATCATCAGGCAACGCAAGTTCCAGATCGAGTTCTCGGTGTCGCCGGGCGATCGCTTGTATGACGTCGCCCAAAATCGGATCACTCACCCTCTCCTGTGACACTTTGCCTTCCGCCGCAGCTCGAAGCGCCTGGAGCGCCGCCTGATCCCTCACCTCCTCGGTGCTACCGGGAACGGGAGTTGGAATGCGAGTGATTTCGATATCAGGCAAGGGCAGATCCTTGGGCGGATCCGCCTGCGCATAATAAAAACCGCAAATTCCACAGAGTAGAAAACAGAAAACAGCAAAAACACGTATCTGAAAGGCCATCGAATCTTCCTTCGGCTAGAGTGACCGCCGGTCATTCTAGGGAATCGCCGCCATCGCACGAATAGCGATGTGGGAACGGAATGCTAAGACAATGCGTTGTTTGAACCAATTCAGGGCACTGAAACGACACAGCTCTGAAACCGCGTTGCACGAAAGAAGCGTTCGACTCGCCCTCAACTGCTCTCCCGGCTCGCTGCCCGGGGAAAAGATCATGGTAACGGGGCGATCACAACCACTCGCACATCGCAGACATTGGTCCCCGTGGGCCCTGTTTTCAGCAGGCCCCCCGCCTGTTCGAAAAACCGATAGGCATCGTTTCGTTGCAGGAAATCATCGACGTTGAGAGCTTGTTTGCTAGCTTTTTGATGAACCTCAGCATCGAGGATTGCTCCTGCAGCGTCCGTGGGTCCATCCTCGCCGTCTGTCCCCCCGGAAAGCAAACAGAGCCGTTCCCACTCGCGATTGGATAACCCGCACTGCAGCAACGCTCGATAGGCACTCAGCACCAACTGCTGATTTCGTCCACCCAGTCCGCGGATCGCGACTGGTGCCAGCTTCACCGTCGGTTCCCCGCCCGTGATCAGACAATCGTTGCGGTGCGTCGCTGGATCGGCTCTCAGCATGTGGACCGTCATCTCAGCCAATTTTTGGCCAACATCCTCGGCGGCCCCTTCGCATTGACGTGCTGACTGCATGACATGGTTGTAGCCCCGCTGTTCAGCAACAATGCCCGCCTCATCAACTGCCAAAGCATTGTTCCCGATCACAATCGAAGTGTGGGGACAACCCGCCACCGAATCTGGTTCCGCGTGGCTCTGTTGATCCAAAGTCTCGTAAACAGAATCAGGCAGAGTCCTGTCTGGATCGTACTGCTGCAATGTCTGCAATGCCTGCGTGGATGTCGATGAATCAATGACAGTGGGGCCTGACGCGATCAAATCCAGCGGATCTCCCAGCACATCCGAAAGGACGAGCGTGATCATTTCTCCAGCCTGACAAGCAGCCAGCAGCCCACCACCCTTAATACTGCTCAGGTGTTTCCGCACGGTGTTGAGCTCGGTGATATCGGCTCCCGCCGCACTCAAAAACCGGGTGACTTCCAATTTATCCGACAACGTGACTCCACTGACCGGAGCCGGCAAAAGGGCACTACCGCCGCCCGAAATCAAGGCGATACAGAGATCTCTTGGGCCGGCATGGCTGACCATTTCAATGATCTGCTCGGTCCCAAAAACACCCTGAGTTGTCGGTTCATTGACCCCCGCTGGTCTGGCTGCGTGCAAACGAACCAAGCCATTAGGTGGCTGGCCATCCTCGGCGTTTGTTACCTCAGTCCCCTGCGGAACTGTTACCTCAGTCCCCTGCGGAACTGTTACCTCAGTCCCCTGCGGAACATTGACCCAGCCCGTAACTGGCAGCCAATCGCAGAGCGATTCGAGCAGACCTGTGGTCATTGCCGTTCCTGCTTTTCCGGCACCCACGACGATGATGCGATCGAAATCACAACGGTTCCACTGGTGACTGCCGATCATCAGCAGCTCTCGCTCGACAGTCACCTCACGGTGGATCAAGGCTGCGGCACGCACCGCATCGACCCCCGCATTCCAGATTTCAACAGCGTCCTGTCGCAAATTGGTCATCAGAGTACTCAAATATGTCGGTTTTTGTTCCGTTGATGCGACACAACCTAGTCGCATCTGCCGCCGCTCGCCTGCGCCTGTTATAAGTGTGCAGTCATGAATCAGCCAAGCGACCCTCCCGACCGCGATGAACTTGCATCCGAGTACTTTGATCGATTGCCATTCGATCCGTACCCGGTTCAGGAGGAATCGCTGCTGGCCTATTTCACCGGTGAGCAGGGAGTACTGGTTTGTGCACCGACGGGAACCGGCAAGACCCTGATTGCCGAAGCTGCCGTTTACGAAGCGTTGCGGACCGGTCAACGGATGTATTACACGACGCCGCTGATCGCATTGACTGACCAAAAACTGGATGAATTACAGCAGTCTGCCGTGCGTTGGGGGTTTTCGGCCGAAAGCGTCGGGTTGGTGACCGGCAATCGCCGAGTCAATCCTGACGCACCGGTCTTGGTGGTGGTTGCCGAGATTCTGCTCAATCGCCTGCTCAATCCAGAGGTCTTTGATTTCAACGAGGTCTCATCGGTGGTGATGGATGAGTTTCACTCGTTCAACGATCCCGAACGCGGCATTGTGTGGGAATTGACACTCGGCCTGCTGCCCTCGCACATCCGCACCCTGCTGATCAGTGCCACGGTTGGCAACGCTCTGGAATTCACTTCGTGGTTGAGTCGTGCACACAACCGTCGGCTGCAACTGGTGGTGGGTACAGAACGAAAGGTTCCCCTGCAATACGAATGGGTAGCTGATGAGTTGTTAGCTGATGTATCCGAGAAATTAGCCGCGGGGGATGAAGTCGCCCGACGAACTCCGGGTTTGATGTTCTGCTTCAGTCGATCCCAGTGCTGGACAACAGCAGAACTGCTGAAGGGAAAAAGCATGATCGACAAGGCGCGACAGAGCGAACTGGCGGATTACCTGAATCAAGCTTCGATGTCAGAGGGAGCCGGTCCCAAGCTGAAACAGATTCTGATGCGGGGTGTAGGCGTACACCATGCGGGTATTCTGCCGCGTTACCGCCGGATCGTTGAAGAATTGTTCCAACGAAAACTTCTGGCATTCTGTGTTTGCACCGAGACACTTGCTGCAGGGATCAACCTACCCGCCAGAAGCGTCATTCTGCCATGTTTGTTGAAGGGGCCTCGGGACAAAAAAAAGCTGATTGAGACGGCAGCGGCGCAACAGATCTTCGGTCGTGCCGGCCGACCGCAATTCGATGACCGCGGCTATGTCTTTGCGTTGGCTCATGAGGATGATGTCAAGATTCATCGCTGGCGTGAAAAGTACGATTCGATTCCTGAGGATACGAAAGACCCTGGTCTGCTGAAGGCGAAAAAAAAGTTAAAGAAAAAGATGCCAAAGCGGCGTTCCGGCGAAACCTATTGGACCGAACAGCAGTTCCAGCAGCTCCAGCAGGCCGAGGCAGGCGACCTGGTCAGTCGCGGGCAATTGCCCTGGCGACTTCTAGCTTACTTCTTCAGTAAAGATCCCGCTGTAGAACCACTGCGGGATATGGTCGGTCGTCGACTGCTGTCTTCCAAAGGGATCGAGGAAGCACAACGCGACCTCAATCGCATGCTGATCACGCTTTGGTCAGCCGGCTACATTGAACTGGATCCGAAGCCAATTGCTGCGGCACCAAAATCTGCTCGCAAAGAATCCGATCCAGACGAGCCATCCAAAACCGAAGGACTTTTCGGCGATCTGTTAGATCAGATGCGAACGTCGGAAACGGTTCAGAGCGATGCTGCTGTAGAGGACAATCAGGATCCCGCACTGATAGAAAGTCGCGGTTACGAAGTCGAAAACTACCGACCTGAAACAGCCAATCCGACGGAACGTCTGGACAGGCTCGTCCACCTGCGAAGCATCAATCCCCTGTTCGGTGTCTATCTGGCAGACCAATTGGCGATCGCTGATCCGCAGGAGCGAATTGCAGCCCTGGAAAGCGTCCTGCAGGTTCCGGGAACGGTAGCCCGTCTGACCCGCATGCCATCTCTGGAAGACATGCCACCGGGTACTCTGGCTACCAGCCGACTCGACCCGCAACTACTGCAACTTGGCTTGGCCACTGCCGAAGAACTGGGAGCGAAATCAGATGAAGAGGAAGAAGAAATCGTTGACCGCGGATTCGGCAGAGTGATGTTTCAGGAACCGCGTGTCTGGCCTCTCACGATCGGCGAGAAAATCCTTCGACTGTTCCGGCACGAGTTTCCACGGGTACACGGTGTCAATGTTCGCCCAGTATGGATTGTTGGCGAACTGATGGAATTCGGGGGTGATTTCAATAAGTACGTCACGGCCCGCAAGCTACAAAAAGAAGAGGGCATTCTGTTCCGCCACTGCCTCCGAATGATTCTTTTGCTTGACGAGATGGCAAATATCCCGCCGATCGAATCTACCGTTGAAACATGGGAAGATCCAATGGATGAGTTGGCCGATCGCCTGACAGAAACCTGCCGTTCAATTGATCCCCAAAGCACTGACGAGATGCTGAGCCAGCCAGGCAGCGACGCAGAAGCCCTGATTGGCCCCGGACGCCGGAACTCCTAGGAAAGCATCATCGATGGACCATCGATCGATCATGAGTGGCAAACGAAGGGACCCCATCGCTCTAGCGGTGCGGGCTTTGCTGCATCTAGCAAGTTTTCCCTATGGCATCGCGGTCCGACTGCGAAACAGAAAATATGACCGAGAGATATCCGAAATTCACCGTTGCGGCGTTCCTGTCATCAGTGTCGGCAATCTGACCACCGGCGGAACGGGCAAAACACCCATCGTCTGCTACCTGGCAAAGTGGTTTCGCCAACGGGGCCTGCGGGTCGCTATTGTCAGTCGGGGTTATGGCCGAGGCGATGCCGACGCCAATGATGAAGCGATGGAATTGCATGCTCGTTTGCCGGATGTCCCACATGTCCAGAACCCCGATCGCGTCCAAGCAGCGCAAATCGCCGTCGAAGAACTCGAAGCACAGATCATTCTCATGGATGATGGCTTCCAGCATCGACGGCTTTACCGAGATCTTGATCTTGTCGTCATCGATGCGACCTGCCCCTTTGGTTTCGGTTACCAACTGCCCCGAGGACTGCTGCGAGAATCGATTGACGGGCTCCGCCGCGCTGACGTGGTGATCATTACCCGTTGCCGGGCGATCGATGACACCACACTCAAATCAATCGAACAGACCCTCGCGTCATTCACTGGATCCATTCCTGCGCTGCAAAGTGATCACGAACCGATCGCGTTGCTTGAGTACCCGGAAAACAGTCTGCCGTTGTCGATGCTCGATCAACAGCCAGTCGGTGTCCTCTCGGCGATCGGGAATCCGGATGCTTTCGAGCATACCGTCAGCCAATGCGGTGCCACCATACGGGATAAACGTCACCTGCCCGACCATGATGTCTATTCGCCAGAAACTGTCGCGTCACTTCGTGACTGGGCCAAGAACCTCGGCCCTGACATCAACTGCATCGTTTGTACTCACAAGGATCTCGTCAAGCTTCAAACTGACCGTCTGGGTGGAAAACGGCTAGTGGCCCTGCAAATTGAATTGACGATTCACGGTCAATCGCAACACCTGATCCAATCGCTCGAAACCATCTCGCAGAAAGCACTCGCGGCATCGACGATGAACGACGATACCGTGGCATGAGCTGATTCACTCATGATTGCGGACGCATCACGTTCCAGACCTCCGCAGCCGCTGCCACATCGCCTTGCGTTGCATTTCCCCGACCGTAAACGATTCGGTTGTAGGATTCGACAACTTGCGATGCATGCGTGGGCAACTGCGTGGAAGACGCATTCGGAAGCACTCTGGCAACGCGGCGCGTAAATTCTGCTGGCGTTTCCTCTTTCCCCCGCATCACGCCGAACTCCCATGACCAAGCCTCGAATGCCTGGAAGGTCACGATCATCACGCGTCTCAAGTCATTTTCTTGGCCAATCGGATTCCGGAAACTTGAAAATGGACGAGGTGGTGAATCAATGCGGGGGGGCGTCGCTACATCATTCGCAACCCCAACATCACGTTCACGCACACCGAAAAAGTCCAGGAACCACTGACGAATCAGTTCCCAATTCCGCCACAGAAAAATGCCTACAATCGCTGCGAGAACGACAAAAATCAAGAACTTGAAAATCGATCCGAACATGGAAATCACACTCGAAATAGTTCCACCAGTACTCGACTGCGATTCAGACGAAGAATCCTGAGACTGCCCCGAACCCGACTGGGATTGGCCGGTCTGTGAAGCCTCCGAATCGGATGACTGCGAATCTGAGTCGTCGGATGCCTGACTACCTGAAGGTTCGTCCGCCCCCGAGTCTAGCTGATCCGATTCTGAGTCATCCGTTTCAGAATCGCCAGATTCAGACTTACCAGATTCAGACTTGCCGGA
>JAPKCI010000172.1 GCA_028823035.1 Rubripirellula sp. | reverse complement strand
GTCCCTGAACGGCGCTGGTCCCTGAACGGCGCTGGTCCCTGAACGGCGCTGGTCCAATCGCTCCGTTGGTTGCTGACTGTTGTCAGTGCGTGCAACACGATTCAGCAACCCCGACCCCGCAGCAAAAGCCCGCAGCACAGACGCCGTTGAGCTCCACGCTTGCTGCAGATTCACTTGAGTCCAAAAAAAACCCGGCAACTGCTTGGGTGACAGCTGCCGGGCAACGTAGGATCAAGACTGAATAAAACTCAGGCCTCAGTTGGCTTTTGCCAGGTTCTGTTTACGGAGTCCGTCGATGTACGCAGCCACAATGTTCAACACTTCAGTGTTGTAGAAGTTGTCGCGGAAAATCACAGCGTCTTCGATCTGCTGCTCCAACTTATCATCTTCTTCTTTCTTTGAATCGAGTTCCTTGCGTCTCGCCATGAAGGAATCTTCTTCAAGCGAAATTGTCTCCTGATCTTTCTGGCTGACGTAAAGCTCGACCCGTCGCAGCAGATCGGCAAAATCTTCATCCGTTTCAATCCGCTTGGCTGACTCCTTGCGAAGCTGACCGAGTAGATCAGCTGGAACCATGCTGTACAGATTGTGTCGAGCCACCGGCACTGTGTCATGCTTGAGAGCGTACTTGAGGTCACCTTCACCAACGTCCATTTTTGACGTGATGCTTGGCAGGATGATATCCGACAACACTCCCTTGAGCTGGGTACTTTGACCGTCTGGCAGATAGAACTGTTGCAGCGTGACTTTGAGTGCACCGAAGTTCTGACGATTATTACCAAACAACCGCTGCCCCAGATTCATCAAGGTTTGAACGGTTCCTTTCCCGTGGGTGGTTGGATCACCGATCACGATGCCACGTTTGTAGTCCTGGATCGCACCAGCAAAAATCTCACTCGCACTCGCGCTGAACTTGCTGGTCAAAACGGCGAGAGGTCCATCCCATGAGGTACCACTTTCTTCGTCAGCGTATTGCTGAACAGAACCATCGGCGTTTTTGACCTGAACAACCGGACCACGATCGATGAACAGACCGGTCAGATTGATTGCTTCGGTCAAACTGCCGCCACCGTTTTTACTGAGGTCCAGCACGATTCCATCGACACTCTTGTCTTTGAAATCATCGATAATCCGTCGCACGTCCCGCGTACTGCTTCGGTAGTCACGTTGGTCGCGGCGGGCAGCGTCCATGTCCAGATAAAAACTGGGCAGGTTGATGTAACCGATTTTCAGCGTACCGCTGCCGTCGGGATTCTTGTGATCAATGATCTCTCCGCGTGCGGCGGACTCTTCCAGTGCGATGGTTGCACGAACAATTTTGTATTCCAGAATGTTACCAACGCCTCCGGGTTTAACACCCAAACGAACTGTGCTGCCTGCCTTGCCGCGAATCAACTCGACAACGTCGGACAGAGGCATTTCGACAATATCAACCATGTCACCATCCTGGCCCTGGCCAACGCTCACAATGGCATCATCGGATTTGAGCTTTCCGTGTTTGGCAGCAGCACCGCCTGGGATGACACGTGAGACAATTGTGTTGCCATCTTTTTCGCGAAGTTGGGCCCCGATCCCGTCGAGGTTCAAACTCATCTGGATCTGAAAGTCTTCCAGTGTCGAGGGCGACATGTAAGTCGAGTGGGGGTCATAGCCGTTCGTGACCGCAGTCAAAAACATTTCCAGCAAGTCATCGCTGTCTGTTTTCTTCCATCGGCGAGAATAGCGTCCGTAGCGTCGACGCAACTGGTCAACGGCCTCGTCGCCGACTTTGCCTTCATCTTTCAGATCGAGCAGTGCGTACTTGATTTGACGACGCCAACGATCACGGGCCTCTGCCGGACTCTTTGAATAGTTGGCTGCTTCGGGATCAATGACGATGCTTTCATCTTTTGCGAAATCAAAATCTCCATCAAGCAGTTCTAGGGCAACCGCGACTCTTTCATCAACACGCTGGATGAAACGACCGAAGATTTTGTAAGCGAGTGAAAGGTCGCCGTTCTGGACCATGTCATCGATTTCATTGGCTTTCTGATCGAATTCGTCGATGTCGCTTTGATAAAAGTACAATTTCAGCGGATCAAGCGATTTCGTGAACAGATCCAGAGCACGCTTGCTGATCTTATCATTCAATACTTGCGCCGAGATGTGATTTTTTGGCATCAGTTGGGCAATCAAGCGAGCGACGATGCGGTCGTTGCCAGCAGGTTTCACTAACTGAACGGGAGCCTGTTCGGCGACCTGGGCCGAGGCAGGAACAGAACACGAAAGCAGCAGCAGTCCGGCGAAGCAGACCGCAAGTGCGCCGCTGAGGGCGAAAAGTTGTCCCCTTTTGCCGCGAATCGCTCCTCGGCTCACGAACCAGCTAGATTCAGAAAACTGTTGCAAACACCTGACCATAATGAAATCCCAGTAGTATTGATTCGATGAAGCTTTGATAATTGGCGAAAACGGGAAGAACCGCAGCACAGTCACCTTCTTGTTCACCGCAGAGGGATACTAGAAGAGCGGCAAAAATGGGGCAACGGCGTTTCTAGGCACTGTCTACCAATCCGGTGCTCCGGGGAATGGGTGACAGAAGGTATCGCGTCAATGGACCAAAAACCCCGCAGCAGGACGCTTCGGTGAATCGGTGCCAGTACCGCCAAGTGGACAGTTTAACATCCACAGCCCAGTCAAGGTTGCCGCCCCAAGCACGATTTCAGCCGCAATCAGGCTCAACTCAGGACGCTCAACTCAGAACGCCAGCCAAGCATGGCTGTAGCCAAACAGCAAGCTCGGTAAAACAAACGCCCCTGATAGGTCACCCTGACGGCTCAGATGAATTGATGACCCGTTTTGCTCGTTTGCCCCAGAAGGGTCCCCGGTATGCCAGCCAAAAGCAAAAAATGCCGAAAATCGGCAAACTGGCGAGAAATGCGGTCCCCAGATCTGAAAGGAAATAGAAACAGGCAGGTGTAGCAGCAAAGTAGCCCACCAAGACAACATTATCGATCAATTTTTGCTTCGCGGCGCCTTTCATCGATTTCAATTTCGCGAGAACGCACAGAAAAGACAAATACCGAATCTACTGTCTCTGAATCGTCCGAACGGCCTTTTGGCGATGACAAGTCAGTACCAGTCTCTGAACAGCGTCAAGCCAAGCTAGAGCATGAAGCTCTCTGCGTCTTCCTTGGGCGCGGGCTGATAGTTCAACGGTTCCATGCTGCCAGCCGCTCGACCCTGGCTCAAACTGCGAACGGCCCCTGAATAACCGAAGAGTTCTTTGAGGGGAGCGTGAGCGATGATCACCGTCATGGCTCCGCGTGTTTCGGTTGCCGCGATGATTGCACGACGCTGCTGCAAGTCGCCAACAAGTTCCCCCATGTACTCCTCTGGCGTCGTGAGTTCGACCTTCATGACCGGCTCGAGCAGAACCGGGCCGGCCTTTTCGAGACCACGGTCGAATGCGTCTCCAGCGGCAATCCGGAAGGCAACTTCGTCACTGCCTTCCTCCTGTATTTCGGCGTTGGTCACATCGATACGTACACCTGAGAGGGGAAAACCGGCCAGCAATCCGCCACCCGCAGCACGCTCACGTATTTCGTCCATGGCAGCCTGCCTAATCGCATTGGATAAACCCACGTCGGGTGGCAAACGATCAAACACCAGAACGGGTGCTGACACATCTTCAAGGGGAGCCACACTGACGCATAAGCGGGCAAACATCTGAGTAGCCCCGATCTGTCGATTGCACTGCCCTACCACTTCCGATTTGGCACCAATCGTTTCTCTATAATTCACGCGTGGTTTGTAGAATTTGACGTTCAACCCGAAGTCACGCGTCAGTCGATGCTGGATCACCTCAAGGTGAAGCTCGCCCATACCGCTGATCAATGTCTGGCCAGTTTCCTCGTTCTCAACGGCACGAAAGGTTGGATCCTGCCGCCTGAGCATATCGAGCGTCTCTTCAAGTTTCTTTTTGTCCCCCGTACTTTCGGACTCGATCGCCATCGACAACACGGTATCGGCAAATTTGATACTGGGCAGTTCAATCACTTCCCTGGTATCGCAAACGGTGTCACCTGTGATCGCAAACCGGGGACCGATTACACAGCAAATATCTCCCGCCTCGATAGAATCAATCTGGCCATCCCGATCTTTTTTGGTCGCATGAATTTGCCACAACTGGGCGATATTTTCTTTCTTGCCCCGGTTGGGGCATTGAACTCGCGAGTTCTGCTTGAGTTGTCCGCTGTAAACACGGATCCAGTAGTTGTCCCCGGTCTTGGCCGGCAGAATTTTAAAAACGAGACCACAGAAGGGTTCCTTGGAATTCGGCTTGCGAATCAGAACCTTGTCTTTGCTGCTTGGGTCCACACCCTCGACTGGTGGTCGATCAAGCGGGCTGGGCAGGAAGTTGCCGACGGCAGTCATCAGGGGCTGGACACCAATGCCATGCAAGGCCGAACCGCACAGGACCGGTTGAATGACCCGATCGATGCATCCCTGTCGTAACGCCTGCACGATCATCTCGCGAGGCACCTCTTTTTCCTCCATCACAAGGCTGGCGGCTTCCTCACACAGGTCATAGACCTTTTCCAACATCTGCTCGCGCCAGAACAATGCCTCATCCATCTGGTCCTTAGGAATCTCGGTCTCGTTGACTTCCTTGCCCTCAGTCTCGGGATCAAACTCCAGCATTTTCATATCGATCAGATCGATCACACCCCGAAAGGGATTGGCGACGTGTGGGGGCCCCTGACCGACAGGCAATTCGATAGCGACAGGACAGCCGCCCAAACGTGGTTCAATGTCGTTGAACACCGTTTCAAAATCCGCCCCCTCACGATCCATTTTGTTAATAAAAACGATTCTCGGCACGTGATAGCGGTCGGCCTGTCGCCAGACCGTTTCACTCTGTGCTTCGACTCCTTCGCGGGCCGAGAAGACCACCACCGCTCCATCCAGCACCCTCAGACACCGCTCGACCTCTGCAGTGAAGTCGACGTGCCCCGGCGTGTCCAAAAGGTTGATGTTGTAGTCCTGCCATGAGTATTTGACACAGGCACTGAAAATCGTGATTCCTCGCTCCTGTTCTTCCGGATCATCATCCGTATCGGTCGTACCATGATCCACTCGACCGACCCGATGTTTGGCACCGCTAAGGAACAGCATCCGCTCAGTCACGGTCGTTTTGCCAGCATCGATGTGCGCGATGATGCCGATGTTTCGGAGTTTGGAAATATCAAAAGTCATGGAAACGATTCGGGCAGTGGGCGATTCGGGCAGCGGACGATTCGGGCAGCGGACGATTCACTAAGTGATGGAGCTGGCTGTCATATCATTGCAGCTTAAACAATCCGCCAACCGGTGTCGGTCGCAGCAACAGGCTCAAATCAGGAACAGGCTCACCCCTCAATCGAACTCAGCATTGCACTGGCGGAAACGGAGCAGCCGAACCAAAGGTTAACAACACCGTTAGCGTAACGTGGCGCAAAAAAAACCGCGACACGGCCAATGGCCGTATCGCGGTCGTGTGTCTTTGAATCAACCTAGATCACCAAGCGAAGTGAGCGAATGCCTTGTTAGCGTCGGCCATTCGGTGAGTATTTTCACGTCTGGTGTAGGCAGCGCCCTCTTTCTTGAAGGCAGCCAGAAGCTCATCCGCGAGCTTCAAGTGCATAGGACGGCCTTTTTTATCGCGGACAGCACCAAGCAACCAGCGGAGAGCCAAGCTCTGCTGACGTGCACGGTTCACCTGCATGGGAACCTGATAGCTGGCACCACCGACACGCTTACTGCGAACCTCGATGTACGGCTTGATGTTCTCGACTGCCGTCTCGAACACTTCGATCGGAGTCTGATCACCCGACTCGTCACGACGCTCGATCTCTTTCAGTGCATCGTAAAAGACGCGTTGAGCTGTCGTTTTTTTGCCATCAAGCATCAAGCAATTGATGAACTTTCCGGCGAGCAGCGAGTTGTGCTCCGGATCGGGTTGGAGATGTGTGCGGCTGGCTGTGATTCGTCCCATTCTTCGACTTTGACTGTTATGTAGGGAGTGCTATTGTTCGATTCTTACTTCTTGGCGCCATAACGACTACGCGACTGCTTACGGCCTTCTACCCCAAGTGCGTCACGAGATCCGCGGACGACCTGATAGCGAACACCCGGCAAGTCACGGACACGACCGCCGCGTACCAGCACAATCGAGTGTTCCTGAAGGTTGTGCCCTTCACCCGGAATGTAGACCGTGACCTCTTTGCCATTGCTCAGACGGACACGCGTGATTTTACGCAGAGCAGAGTTCGGCTTTTTCGGTGTCATCGTCCTGACTTGCAAACAGACACCCTGTTTTTGAGGGCATTTTTCGAGCACAGGAGACTTGCTCTGCTTCTTTTTCAGTTTGCGTCGCTTGCGGACGAGTTGATTGATTGTTGGCATGGAATGTCGTGTCGGAGTGGGAAAACCCACACAAAAAGGGATGAACCGGGCCTGCCGCAGATCCGCGGAGGAATGCTCGAAGTCCGCCCAATGTTTAGCGTAATGGCGCTTGATTAGCGGGCAAGCGGCAGAGTATCCCAGTAGTTATTTTTCTGTCAAGAGCTCCCACTCCATGCTTTTCGATGTCTTTTCCGCTAAACGGCAACCTGAAGCTTCAGATCCCCCCCAAACTTCCCAGACTTCCAAGGGCTAAAATCGATCTCTCTCACGCAAAAATCACGACACACCCCCCCGTTTGGGACCTCTCTGATTGAATTGCTGACCTTGCCCCGCTGGGGTGTCGGACGCTATTAATCAACTGCTCAGGAAGAATTTCCCTTCGAAAACAAATCTCAAACGGATGCGTGGCAGGATGCCCCAGCTCATTCACTCTCAAGGCCAACTCTCAGGCTGCAGAATAACCCTTGGTCTGCTTTCTCTGATCGTAATGCAGGCGGGCTGCAATCTGCTGTCCGGCAAAAGCGAGGACGACAATAACACAAAACTTCAGGATTTGATGCAGACGCCTGTGCTTCCTGATCTGATTCGCGACGCAACAGTGGTTCAGGGTATGCAGCCAATCCAAGTGGTTGGCGTCGGGGTGGTCAACAGTCTGCCTGGGACGGGTGGGCCTGCCAATCCGTCGGCCTACCGCGACGAATTACTGGAAGAGATGAAGCGACGCGACATCAAAGATCCGAATAAATTTCTCGAGCGTGCTGACACCGCGTTGGTACGAGTTCAGGTAACCATTCCCCCTGGAGCCCGCCGGAATGACCCTGTCGACATTGTCATTCAAGCCCCGAACGAGAGCGTTGTCTCGAACCTGAATGACGGTTGGCTACTCGATACGCGGATGCGGCAGCAACGTTACCTGCAAAACAGAGTTCGCAAGAGTGAGGTGATGGCGATTGGAACTGGCCCGGTCCTGACCCGCAGTAGCCATACCCCCGGTGAAGATGAAACGCTGCATGTCGAGGGCATGGTGCTGTCGGGCGCCCGCATTCAAATCACTCGAAAACTTGGGCTCGTGCTACGCCCCGAGTATCAACATGCGAAAACGTCGTCAGATTTGGCCGCGGCGATCAACCGACGTTTCTTTTTCTTTGACGGCACCACCCGCCGGGGCATCGCCAAAGCCAAAGAAGACGATTTTCTCGAAATGGAACCCCATCCTAGATACCGTCGAAATATTCCGAGGATGATGGCAGTGATTCAGGCGATCGGTGTGGCTCCGGAATCCTCAGCGACTCAAACACGACTGGCCGAACTGGCCCAGCGTCTGAGCGATCCAAACAACGCTGCCGATGCAGCATTACAACTGGAAGCCATGGGCGAAAGCGCTGTTCCGATTCTTCTGGATGCGATCAATTCTCCGAACCCGGAATTGCGTTTCTACGCTGCTGAAGCGTTGAGCTACCTCGACCGCACCGAAGCGATCGAACCGCTTGAAGCGGCGGCTCGAGAGACGGCCGCATTCCGTCATCCTTCACTGTTGGCCTTGCAAGGGATTGAACATCAACTCGCCGTCGACGCACTGCAACGATTGATGAACGAATCGAGCTTGGAAACCCGATATGGAGCGTTTTGCGCCATCCGCCGACGCGGTGTCGAAGGCAAAAGCATTCTGGGCGGAAAAGCACTTAAATCGTTTTACCTGTATCAAGTACCCTCTGCTGCCAAACCAGCAGTAGTCGTCTCGCTTCGCGAGTCACCCGAAATCGTACTTTTCGGTGATTCAGGCGAAATGAACGTGCCTCAATTCCTGAAGGGGCCAAACGGGCTGATCATTAGGCCAGACACCACCCAGCCCGGGCATCTGAAGATCAGCCGATTCCAAATCAACGTGGAGGATAAACGAACCACGGTTCCCGCTTCGCTGGCATCGGTCATTCGCGGCATTGTCTCAGTGGGTGGCGGTTACGGAGACGTGATCGCGACACTTCGACTGGCCAAGGACAAGGGCTATCTTGCTGACCAGTTGGCTATCGACCCACTGCCGGCAGCAGTCCGTGTCTATTACCGCGATGAAGAAACACAGTCGAAACCGGAAGACGAAAAAACCGACACAGCAGATTCGTCGGATGAATCCTGATCAGACACCGCTGGCAGCGACTTTGACAGTCTGAGCAGATTCGCTTGATTCCATGGGTGGATTTCCGCTGCGATGGTCGGTGAACAATCTTCTCTGCTGAAAATAACGGGGCGTCGGAAAAGAAATCGACTGGAATTGTCACAGTCAAGTTGACATGGCCTGTCGCACGACGCAGGCTGAATGGCGTCATGCGTCACACCTTTCACCTATTGTTTGCTCTGGCTGCTGTTCTAGCCGTGGGTTGCCCGTTAGCCACCTCATCCAGCACAGCACCTGCCAGTAGTACCTCCGCCAGCACCGCGTCAATGTCCGACGGGGCGGTTTCATTGACCGACGCGAACAGCCCCGCGACAGGATCATCCACCACAGATCGCGTGAAAGACGACCGCGAATCGTCAGTTCTGCCACTGAATGAACTTGTATCTCGCACGCTGGAACAAAACCTTCGGCACCGCCAGTTGTCTTCATCAACTCATGGAGCATGGCAGATTCTGCATGGAATCCTGGCGTACGGGCCCAAGTTCGAACTTCAGACACCGACGGGCCCTGAGCCCGCCCTGGACTACCTGCTGGCCGGTCAGACCGTCGACGGGTTCGAACCTGAACAGGGCGAGACATTCGGGGAACAGCGGCGACCAGGACTGAGAATGGCGATGCAACCGTCGACAAAAATTGGCCAAGGTCATCGCGATCAATGGCTGGCAGTGGTCGCCCAGTCTGGCCTGCCACTGGACGCAGAAATCAAAGGCAACGACCACACGTTCACTCTCGATGACTGGATTCGTCAGGCGGAGTTTGACGTGCCGCGAAATCTGGAACGCGAGTTCAGTTGGTCGCTGATTGCCTTGACCGCCTACCGCGACACCAACCACCGCTGGGTAGCCCGGGACGGATCACAGTATTCAACGGAGTCCTTACTGGGATCGGAACTCGAACAGAGCCTGCCAAACAGTGTTTGCGGTGGCACCCACCGTCTGATCGGAATGGCAATGGCTCTGGACAAACGTCGTCGAGAAGGGCAACCGATCACAGGTATCTGGGCAGAAGCCGACGCCCAAATCACCGCGGCGATCCAAATGGCTCAACAAAACCAAAATCCCGACGGATCCTATTCGGTAGCTTACTTGCATCGTCCCGGCTGGACCCGTGACATGGGTGAAACTCTTGGCAGCACGGGACATGTCCTCGAGTTTCTGGCACTCGCAGCGCCAACCGCAACTTTGACCCAACCGTGGGTGGAACGCAGCGTACGACGCTTGTGTGAGGTTCTGGAGGCATGTTCCGAAGTCGATTTGGAATGCGGCGTTCTCTATCACGCTTTGCATGGATTGAGCGAATACCAGAAACGGATGCAACCAGCTTCCTGACAGGCATTTCAGCAGCAAGCCACCGTGCTTCAGCAGCAAGCCACCGTGCTTCAGCAGCAAGCCACCGTGCTTCAGCAGCAAGCCACCGTGGATTGAACGTCCGTCCAATCCGCGGGCAAGTGACCGTCCGAAACATCTGGCCATTGGCTGTGGCCGGCCCAACAGCTTGCAAACTTTGCCTCACTTACCAATATTCGAGCGGTTCTCTGCTGGTCGGGAGCAATCTAAAGATCGACCAAGCGTGGAATAAAGTGCCGCAAACGTTGATTTCAAGACCCTGATTAGCCGAAAAACAATGTTTCACCAACGAAAGCCAGCGTTACAATGAGTGTTGAAACGAGGTGTTTCCCGTATCCATTGCCCGAGAAAGTTTGATGTCTACCCAAGCACCATTTGGCAAAACAAACACGACACAAAACTCCACGACACAAAACTCTCTGACGCTGCAAACCAGACCGGATGACTTTGACGATACTCCCGTCACCTTTCGAGAAAGACTGATAGGGATCGTTCCGCCCAGCATCTCGTTGCTGGTCCACACAGTCATTCTGCTATTGCTGGCGGTCGTGACCTACGAGGAAACCTCTCAGGAAGTAGCACGATTCATCGTGGTACCTCCGCCCGATCAGGTTGAGGACCCTCCGGTAGAGGTCGAACTGGATCCGGAAATTGATGTCGTGTTGGACAATGTCGCATTGTTCAATTCGGCTCCCGCACCGATCAGTGCGACCGCTGCAGCAGCCAAGCTGCCAACGCTTGACCAATCGCTGATGGCCAAAGCCAACACAGCGCAGTTGAGTATTGCGGCGCCCACCATCGGTATCCCTGATCCGATCGCTTTGATCGAAGCGGTCCCCGACGGAGAGGTCAAAGGCGAAGCGCGAGACATTGTCGACAGCTATCAGAATGCACTCGATCGCCTGTCTCAGGAACTGGTCTGGATGCTTGATGAGAGCCCGGTCCTGGTGGTGTGGTGCTTTGACCAGTCACAAAGCATGAAAGATGACCAGAGAGAAATTCGAGACCGAATCGAAACGGTTTATGAACAGCTTGGCATCGTCGGTCGCACGGACAACAAAGCCCAGAACAAAGCGTTGCTGACCGCCGTGACGAGCTACGGCGAAATGTTCATTGACCATACGCTGCACGAACCGACCGCCGATCGGGACCAGATCCGTCAAGCGATTAATGAGATCCCAGTCGACACGACCGGCAAGGAACTCATGAGTTCAGCGGTAGGACGGGCCATCATGTCCTATCGGGATCTGGCTCGCCGCGGTCGAAAAATGGTGGTCGTTCTGGTCAGCGACGAGAGTGGCGACAGACAGAACAACGACGGCTTCATCGAACAGGCAATCACCGTCGCCAAGTCTGCCGATTGCAAAGTCTATGTTTTGGGCCGCGAATCTGTGTTTGGTTCTCCCTACGCCTTTCTGCACTGGCAACATCCTCAAACCAATCGCCACCATTACCTGCAAATGGACCGCGGCCCGGAAACCGCCTTTCCTGAACAATTGCAAACCAATGGTTTTCACCGCAGGCGAGACGCATTCGGCAGCGGCTTTGGCCCCTACGAACAATCCAGACTGGCCCGGGAAACGAACGGAATTTTCTTCATGCTGCCAAGCGGCGAGGCAGAACTGGTTGGACGATACAAAGAAAAATACGACATGGAAGCGTTACGACCCTACCGACCTGACCTGCGAGCCAAGATCGAAGTGCTATCCGATCGTGGTGAATTCCCGCTGCGATCCCTGATCTGGAAAGTCATTCAAGATCTGAACCCTCGCCTGCAAGGGAATAAAAAAGCAGTCGAAATGCGTTTGACATTCTCATTGAAGCCGCAGGAATTTCTGCAACAAGCCCGTAGGGAACAGGAAAAAGCAAAGATGCATCTCCGCTACATGGCTGAGGCTGAACGGGCGTTGCTGTCGGGCCAACATCTGCGTGAACAGGAGGCCGATCCGCGTTGGCAAGCCAACTACGATCTGATCCTGGCTCAATTGATCGCCTATCAGGCCCGCGTCTACGAATACGGGGTCGCCCTGGACGCATTTATCGCCCAACCAAAATTCGCACCGCCCATGAAAGGGAACAAACGACTGGTTCACTGGGATCTGCGGACCGTGAAAAAAATCCGAACAGAAGATGCCAAGCCCTATGTGGAACGCGCCAACGAACGATTTGCGGCAGTCATCAAAAATCATCCCGGATCACCTTGGGCTGCCCGCGCGAACTGGGAACTGCGTCGTGGCTATGGCGCGGATCTGTTTGCTGATTACCACGTACCTTACAAGACGTTGCCCGCCTCGGTCACGCCAATGCCACCGCCCAAGATTTAGCTGGCAGTTGATCTTTCGTTCAGGCGAGCACCAGACTCACTGTACGATCCTGCGGTAGTAGTCCACACTCTGCCGAAGCCCATCGGCAATCGTCGTGCCTGGCTCGAACCGCAACCGTTTTCTCGCCTCAGTGATGTCCGCCAGAGAATCGCGTACGTCTCCGGCTCGCGGTGCCTCATGAATGGATTCGATCTGCTCACCGAGAATGTCGCGCAGATTGGTTAGAAGTTCCAACAGTGTTGTCCGCTCGCCTCGTCCAATATTGAAGGTTCCTCCCGGAGCATCAACGGCGGTGGCAGCAAGCAGATTGGCTTGAACCACATCATTCACGAACACAAAATCACGCGACTGCTGTCCGTCTCCGTAGATGACGGGACGCTCGCCCGAAAGAATCATTGATACGAAGCGGGGAATGACAGCACTGTATTCGCTTTGCGGATCCTGACGAGGCCCAAACACATTGAAGTAACGCAGTACCACCGTCTCCAAATCAAACCCCCGTTGAAACGCCTGACAGTAAGCCTCGGCTGCCAACTTGGCCGCAGCGTACGGCGATAAGGGTGCCGACGGATCAGTCTCACGTTTGGACACAAAGCTGGAATCACCGTAGGCGGCACTCGTTGAAGCCAGCACCAGCCGCCGAACCCCTGACGACGCAGACGCCTGAAGCAGATTCACAGTGCTGGTCGTGCACCATGCGTGACACAAGTCCGGCTCACGCATGCTTCTGGGGACGCTGGCCATTGCTGCTGCATGAAACACCAAATCGATCCCTGACACGGCCTGCGTCGCAACCTTGATATCCGATGCATCGCCCTTGATGATCTCGATCTGACCGGCTGCGAGATGCTCAAGATTGCGGTGAAAACCAGTACTGAAATTGTCGAGAACACGAACGCTCGCACCAGCCGCCAACAAACCGTCAACCAGGTGAGAGCCGATGAAACCAGCACCACCGGTGACCAAACAACAAGAACCCTCAAGCATGCGAAGTAAGTCAGAAGACATCAATCAAAGACCAGAAAGAAAAAAAAAAGCGAGTCAGCCTGCCGTACTCATCATCATCAACAGCCCGATAGACGATGATCAAACACACCGAATTTGCAAGCTTCGATCCGGCCACGATCGCCAAAACTGCCGAGAATAGAATGCGTTCGAAGCAACCACTGCCATGAAGCTAACAGATAGCCGCTGGTCAATTCAGGTAACCCACAGGTCAGGTAACCCACAGGTCAGGTAACCCACAGGGATTCCAGAGTCGCCGAGGATGCGCAGGACTGCTGAGCC
>JAPKCI010000465.1 GCA_028823035.1 Rubripirellula sp. | reverse complement strand
TGTCTTTCCATTTCTTAGCAGGCGATCCCAGCAATCCCTCGGCCATCAGAAATGCCAGGGCCAACAATAGAAAGGGGATGTACAAGCCAGTGCCGGCAAGTGATTGTTCCAATTCGTCACGGAAGTCATCTTCGTCGGAAAGCGTATGAACTCCGTGGGGGATGCCTTTCAGAGCGCCGATTTCGGAGCCCTCGATAAAGGTGCTGTGGCCTTCCAGTTCAGACGGCAGAACAGTCAGGCAGGTCTCCTGTTGTCCCATCGTGGCAACATAAGCGCCTCCACGAACAAGGACGGGAGACTGGTCCTTTGCCCCGGACCAATCGACCTGGTCACCGAGCAGAGTGGTAATCGACATCTCATTGCCTTCGCTCGGCAGCAGACGCGGGGACTGTCCGGCTATAATCGAAAGTCTTTCATTCGCCAGTCTGGACACCGCACCCAAAGCGACAGGTTGAGCCATCACCAGGAATACTTGTTGTCGTGGCAGCGTGCTCCAGGCCCCCGTTCGACCGAACGCCATACCGCTTACTACTATCTGGCCTTTTCCGTGTTTGCGAATCGCCAGCAGAGCACGGTCCTCATTGGCACTCAGCAGTGGGACGTAGCCCGCGTCCTGGCCCAGCGAAATCGGAAAGTATTGTTTTACAAACGCAGTGCCGATGTGCACCCGTCCGTCCAGGCCGCGGATGTCAGACCAGAATGGAGACGACTGGTTAGCCACATGCAACGGCACGCTGATCGGCATGGATTTCAAAGGCTCCAGCTTCGCTCCCAGCCATGCCGGGGCGTTTTCGGTTAACTCGTCATTTGATTCGCTGGCATCTACGGCAGGGAGTATCAGAATGTTTCCGCCCTGCTGTGTGTAATGATTCAGCAATGCGCTGGTTTCCTCGTCCAGTGACGACGCATCCGCCCAGGTCAACACTGCCAGCATCGGCGGCTTTTGTGGCAACCGACTCTTGAATGCGTCCAGGTTCCAGAAACGCGGTACCAACGATGTCAATCGGCCATCGCCACTGGGCGAGAGCGCAAGTGGCAGCAGACCGAATGTGCCAGCCGCCCGGTCGCCAGGAGACTCTTCGCCGAGGAAACAGACATCGCCTTTCCGCTCGCAGATGTACGGGACAAAGACTCGGTTATCACCCTTGAATCCGTCGCCTTCAATCCAGATGCGGACCCAGTGGCGGCCAGCGGATTTCGGCTGGAGCGGTAACTTTACAAGTTTCTGTGAGCCGGCACCGATTTCAACATTTGTGATTTCCACAGTGCTATGTTCAGAGCCCTTGTGATTGACGCGGACCTGAAAATCACTGGCACCATCATTCCGCAGCAGGACATCCAGAATATACGGCTGATTCGGCAGGATTCTGCGCGACGACACGGATGCTCTGAGCAGGCAGATATTCGGTAAGGTGGATGCAGCGCTGGGTACGCGGTGCACGAAGACTTGAGCCGCCCCGTCCACATCATCAGCCGCCAGGACAGGCGCCTTCCATTCCGCTTCCTGAAGGTCGGTAAACACATGCATTGAACCGCCACCGCCGGAAGACGCTTCCTTGAGCAACGCCATCGCCTTCAGCATCGCTTTGGAAGAATCCCCTGTTGCGTCCGTGGCATGGATCGACTGAAGAAAGCTTAACAGCGTCTCTTTGTCAGTGGTCATGCCTCCCAATCGGTTGGCACTTGAGTCGGGCACCAGCAACACAATCGCTGCCTTGCCACGCGGGTTCATGTTCTTCAGCAGGGCACGTGCACCCTCCAGGGCGACATTCAGCTTGGTTCGATCACTGCCCTCGACGGCGCCCACCATCGAGCTGGAGTTGTCGACGATAATCACAACCGCCTGTTCGCCGCTTAATCCCAGGACGTTCCCCATTTCTGGAATTGCCAGGCGAGCCAGGGCGAGCAGCAGAAACAAAAGCAGCAGTGTTCTGGCCGCCAGCAGCAGCGGCTCCCGAAACCTTCGATGAAACGAAAGCCTCGGTTTCATGCTGTCGAAAAACATCCGGGTCGAAAACAACACCGTTTTACGCTGACGTCGCATCAATAGATGAAACACCACGGGTGCCGCGGCCAGCGGAAGTAGATACAAAAACAGTGATGCACCAGCAGTCATCAGGCTGTCGCCCTTTTCAGTAAAGCGTCATGGATATCGGTCGAGGTATCGACCAGCAAATAGTTGGCCCCCTCGTTGGTGCACCCAATCCGAACATCGTCCAGGTACTCACGGATTCTCTGCAGGTACAACTCACGGAAGTCGCCAATATCGACGTTCATCCTGTCGTGCGTCTCGAGAAACTCGACCTCGATCAATCCCTCTTGAGGCAGACGAATTTCGGCCGGGTCCAGCACATGAAAGACCGTCACGTCATGGCCCGCGTAACACAGACTGCCGATACCCTTCAGTGTTTCTCGCGGGTCATGCTACAGGTCTGAAATGACGACAACAAGCGACCGTCCCCTGATGAACTCAGTCGCCTTCGACAGCGCTTTCTCAATGTGACTTTCGCGTTGTGGCTTAATTTCCTCGAGTCCCTGCAGCAACGGGCAAAGCGTGCCAAAGGACGCCGCGGGTTCGAATATTTCGCGCAAGTCATCATCAAACGTAATCAGGCTGGCCGAATCGCCCTGGTTGACCAGGACATACATCAAGGCCGCGGCCAGATGGCAGCCATAGTCCATTTTGGACATCGACCCCATATTCTTGAAGGACATGCTCTCCGATGTATCAAGTAGAATGCTGGCCCGAACATTGACTTCGTCGTGGAAACGGCGAATGACATACCTGTCCGTGCGGGCATAGACGTTCCAGTCGATCCGTTCAATCGGATCTCCCTGCATGTATTCCCGATACTCAGCAA
>JAPKCI010000171.1 GCA_028823035.1 Rubripirellula sp. | reverse complement strand
TGGACCGTCCACGACCTTGCATCGACTCACATCAGACATCTGTGCAAGCCTCGGGGAAAACCTCGGGGTACGTGAAAGCCGAATGGACGCCTGGGGGACTGCGGTCCGTCACAGCTCTGAGAAGATGCCACACGTCAGGGCTGCTGCGACCAACTTGGTATCGTTGTCGAGTGTGCTAGTCCAAACGATGAACCGCATTCTGTTGTTGCCAGCACAAAGCCAGCAGCCGGCAAGCGATCAGATGTGTCGTCCCTATTCGGTGCCCGACTTCCGAGCAAACCTCATTCTGAAGCCGATTCAGCCCGAGCTACACGAAATTGGAAAAACCGGTGAGATCCACTCAGAAGGGCCCCCACAGAATGTAAAGGAAATGCCAGGCGAGCCTTTCAAATTGACGACATTCGGGATGATGGCTGGTTTCACACGAAAAGACATCATCAATGACACAGCAATCGGCGCCGTATCAGAACAGGTCGCCAGTGCCAGAATTGCCGCCTATTCCGCATTGGATCGCGAGTTCTTCAAGATGCTGGCTGGGCTGGATAGTGGCACATCAGGCACTTACTGGCTAACGGCAGACAGCGTTGCTGATCGTCGTCGTGCTAATTCCATCACCAGTGCTAGCACTGTATTTGACCTGGAATTCTATAATGAGTTGGCGACAACGCTGAGAAAGCAAACTGCCCAGAACGTTAGCGAGACCGTCAAAAGCCAACGTGCTTCGGTCTTGTTGGTTCCAGCAGAAATGGAGGTCAATGCCCGGTCCGTGCTGAAGCAGGTGTTTAGCGGAATGCCAGTGTCGGAAATCCCCCAATTGGTTGTTTCGGATTGGCTCACTCATAGTGCGATCACCGACGACCCAACCACAGCCGCAAAAACGGCTTATCTGATGACTGATCGTGATGCGGGAGCATTTGGTTGTGCTTTCCTCAATGAGATCGAAACTCCCACCGTCTCGCTACAGGACATGGTACTGAGTTCATGGAACTGGGCTTTTCGAGTCATCTTCGACTTCAAGCATCTTCCAGGCGACCCAACTTGCTGCGTCAAAGGCGTTACTGCCTAACGCTGCGTCTACCGTTAAATGATGGTTGACGTAGCTGCACCATCAGGGGGTCGCTAGCTTCACCGCATAGCGACCCTCGTTTTCATATGCCAGCGTAGACCAGTATCGACGTCGATATTGTCAACGCGGCCTTGCACCAGGCGGACACCCTAAGGCGTTGCTGCTCCCTGGGTGTCCGCTTTTTTTATTCTCCAACTGGAATGTGAACGATGGAAAGCCGTGTCGATAGGCAGATGGTCGAAGATTACAAAAAGCAAATTGAAGAACGTGAGCGGGCTAGCCTGGAACGTCGAGCCGAACGGAAAGCCGAAAATATCGACCGGGGTTCGTTTCATCTCAAAGACGCCGACGGGAATTTGATCCCGCATCGGGCTGAGTAGCCGGTCCATACCCCCTATCGATGATAATGGATGACACAACTGTCTCACCGTGGTATGTTTTTCAGCGACATGATTGTCGAGTTTTTCTCGTAAAAAGTGGTAGCAAACGAAAGCCGGCGTGAATTGCATGATTTCTTGATCTGCATTCACACCGCAGAGGTCACAGATTCGAATTCTGTATCGCCCACTGGTTTTTTTAGACTGCAATACACGACTAAAACACGTCTTCGTTCATTGGAGAATGGGAGCATCATCGGATGCGTTTGACGGGAGTCGACTACCGTCAAACCCAAATAGGTGCTATCGGTCCCGTCCTAAGAGCGAAATTCCGCGTTATCAGCGGCATAATAAATGTGCATTTCCAGAAGGAAAAACGCATGGCGTGTTAATGTCGTTGGTCTGAAAACGCAACGGCTAGATTGGACGCGGCGGGCAGCTTTTCTCATGGAGTCTATGAGACAAATAAGTGTATCGCTCAGCATTGTGAGGTGTAAAGTGCTGGATGAAACTCTTGCGTCTAGCGAGGACGGGCGTCGTTACATCCTCTTTGATGTTAAACCCGTTGGCTTGGTTGTCGAGAGTTGGGGATCGCTGTTGGGGATCGCTGTTGGGGATCGCTGTTGGGGATCGCTGTTGGGGATCCGGCAACAAGCATGCGCAACAAGCATGTGAAGAGATGTTGTTCGGTGTGATCCAGCATGGGTGCAGTAGCTTGCACTCAGTGTTCGATGCCTAGCTGGAAGTCGATTAATCGGTTCAGTGTTCGGCTGAGCGGTGCGACGCTGCGTATTACGTTTTTTCTGAGTTTTTCTTTTTAATTTCATTGAGTCAATACAATGCATCTGTCTCGATTTCTGCGCGGTAACCGTATCCTTGACCAACGACGTCAGACAAGGGTACAGAAGGCGCACCGACGAAACCGTCGCGGGCGGCTCGAAGTGGAGCTGCTGGAGAAACGGCTTCTTCTTGAAGCAGACTTCGAAGTCACTGAGGACGCCAGCATGCTGAAGATCGATGTCCGAAACAACGACACCACTGTTTATCTTCGCACGGATCCAGATAGCCATCAGCTACAGTACAAGTACGATTCCACTGAATCGTGGAATAATGAGTTTGAGGGAAAAACCGTCGAACTCAACAAAGTTTTTACGATCGAAGTTGGCACGGGGTTGGGCTACGATGTTGACTTTGTGGATGTGGGTGACTCAGTGGTGATATTGGCAGGGATCAAAACGACAGGCTCACTGACAGTCACGTCATCCATTGACCTGAGCGTGGTCGGTGATATCTCCACAAAAGAGGGAGATCTTGTATTAGAGATTGCCGACACGACAAACATTTTCGGCGGTACCTTCCGCCACACCTCATCGACGCTAAAGATTGGGCCGCTTAACAAGACCGCGAACTTGTACGCGGATTTGATCGATGATGAGTTACTCACCATTCAAGCCGGTGAAATCGAGCTGAAATCGATACAGACGTCTAAGAAGTCGGTCAAGCAAGTTTTTGCTCAGGACGACATCTCAGCGAAAATCGTGATTGATGCCGCGACAATTGTTGGCGAGTCGGTCACCATCGAAGCGATCAGTAAGGATTTATCGATCGGCACTTATTCTGCATTGGCTTATGAGTCCGACTGGGTTCCGGGCTGGCCGGATGGTCAGAAGATTTTAGCAGCCCTGCCTGGACTGGTTTTTGGCATTGCTACTGGTGGCGGGTTGCCGGGTGGAGTGGCACTTCGCGAGGCATCGTCCGTTTTGACGATCGATGGCAGCAAAATTTTGGCCACGACAGGGGATGTCTCCATTGAGAGTAACAATCGAACGGAGGCGAAAACAAAAGCGATAGCCGCAAAACCCGGCTATGCTGAAAAGGTCGACAGCAGTGCGGGCTGGGATGTGCTCAACACCCTCAGTGTGGGCGTCTCTGTTGCAACGGGGAAATCTGATTTGACGATCACCAATGGTAGTGAAATTATGTCGGATCTTGGAAACGTAAGCGTGATCTCCGAGGGTAAGGTTGTTGCGCAGGTGGCTGCAAGAACGACAGCGAACATTAGCAAAATCGGTCCAGCACACTCGGTCGGAGCGGGGGGATCGTTTGCGTTTACTTTCTCGGATGCTGAGGTTAACGCGAAGCTTGATTCAACTTCGAAAATTGTCTCGTTTGGCAACGTCAATTTCGAGGCGATTGCTGAGGTGATCAACAAAGGCGATGCCTCATCGGTTATCTACTACGACGGATTGGGTGCGGCTGCCGTTGCCTATGGATCGGACAAAACCGACGTTCATGCAACCGTGGACGGGACGATCTTCGCCGGAGGTGCTGCGATCACGAAGCAAGAATTCAATCAAGACGCGATTAGCACCACCGACAACACAATTACGATTGAGGATCATGGGTTTACGGAGGGGCAACTCGTTGCCTTGCAGTCCGCACTTGATCCAGCGCCGACGATTTCAGGGGACATTCGGGGAATTGTTCCCGGCGACAATGTCTTTATTCACGTTGTGGACGCGAATACCATTCAGCTTTCTCTGGTAGAACCGCTCGACTTGGCGATGTTTGACGGTGACCCTAATGCGATACAAACGCTCTCGAGTTATCAAACTTTAGCATTCAATCCGGAGTTGCAAAATTTCGAAACTGGCAACAACGCCTTGGTAGTGACATCGGACGATAGTTTTCTCATGGTCGGCCAGACGCCCGCGGATGATGAACAACTCAACACAAATCCGTTCTACACCGGCCAAGCGATTCGCTACAACATGCAGGCCTCGGTAATCGATGATTCAGGCGAGAGGTCCAACGGTGAGCCGATTGATGACCTGTTTGACGGCGTCACGTACTACGCGGTGGTCGATGCTCTCAACCCCGACCAGATCAAGCTGGCGACTACTGAGTCAAATGCTTTTGAGGGTATCGTCGTCCCATTGACTGGCCCCGGGACTGGGACCAGACATTTTTTGACATACGTTGCCGAGTCTCACGAATTCTCTCCGTCGCTCGATCTCAATGCTGAGACGGGTGTCATTCAAATGGACACCAGCAGCATTAGTACCGGTGATCCTTTGCTGTACGGCCTCGATCCGACGATCGAGAGCACGAAGCTGATTGACCGATCAGCTGTGTTCAATGCGAACGATGCATCCATTGCTTTTGATGCAACGGGCTCGTTGGATAACGGGCAGGCGGTACTGGATCCAACTGTCTTTGTATTGATGATTCCAAACCACGGCTTCGTGCACGGCGAGACAGTTCGCTACTCTACCCAAAATCAACTCGGAGAATCGTCTTCGCCAATCTTGGTTGGTGAGAGCAGCGAACTGGTCGATGGAGACGAATATGTTGTTATCCGAGTGGATAATAATTCTTTGCAGCTCGCGCTACCTGAAACGCCCGATGTCGCCGTTGAATTGGTGGATGGCAGTGAATCCGGAGAGCAGCAACTAATTGGAAGCCAAAGCGAAAATTCCGTTTTGTTTGAGCCTGGTGGGACAGTGCGTTGGCAGGCCGTGGACACCATCAGTAATAGCATTCTTTTTGCGGATCCTCATCGCTTCGTTGATGGACAACGAGTCGTCTATCAGGTCAACGCCTCTGACAACCCAGGGACAAGTCAGCCCATTGGTGGATTAGCATTTGGTGAGAGTTATTACGTGATTGTGATCAGCGAATTTGAAATTCAGCTTTCACTTTCAGGGGAGAGCGATTGGACACGCGGCCTTTTCACTAGTTATGTCGACGTGCAGGATGGCGCGGTCGACCTACATGACGGCGCTACAGGTTCAGCTGATTCACTCCATGCTTTCAATGCGAAATATGTGGACATTGAGCGGGATTGGGTGATTTCTCCAAATCACGAACTGTGGACAGGTCAGGCATTCACCTACCAACTTAAAATCGGATCAGCGATCGGTGGATTGGTTGACGGGCAACGCTATTACGCCGTGCGACTCGATGCCAATCGTTTCAGAATTGCGGATAGCGTGGAAAATGCTTCAATGGCGGCAAATGGATCTGAGAGTTGGATCGATCTTGTCTCTGCTGGTGAAAAAGACACCTTTCAGAGAGGAAAATACGAGACTTTTGTCTATCAACTTGAGGCAGGTCGTCAGAGCCCCGTAGTCAACTTGGATGATAATCAGGTTGAATTGATCGATCACGGCCTAAGTAATGGGCGAAAAATTAACTACAGGACAAGCGGTGGTGATCCGGTTGGTGGACTGGAGAATGCCCAGACTTACCAAGTGATCGTCGTCGATCAAGACCATATTCAGTTGAGTCCTGTCGAGGGTCTGACGTACTCGGAAACAACCGCCTTGTCGGGTGATCCGATAGATCTGACTGCGGGTGCCACGCTTGGCACCGGCATGCACGTGTTCCGTGTGATTCCGGACGTCGAGATCGCTAATCGAAGCGATCCAATCTTTGCATTCAATCCAACCGGAATCCGTCCGTTGGATGTCGACGAAGATCGTATTCGCGTGCAAGGGCTCGGCGTGTCAACGGGTGACCCCATCCGCTATTTCAACGGCGGTGGCGTCTCGGTTGGCGGCCTGACGAATGGCCAGCAGTATTATGCCATTCGCATCAACAATAGCTTGGGCGAGCCCTCGCAATGGATCCGTGTTGCCGCGACCAAAGAAGAAGCACTGAGTGACGACTACATTGATCTCACGCCTGGTGCAACCGGGATGGAACATGGAATCGAGGTAGATTCAACCGTGACTGTCTACGATCACGAGGTTGAAGGATTGGATTTCGGGATCACCTATTATGCCGTGGTAGAAGGACCCAATTCACTTCGGCTCACCGAGTCACCGCCTGCCGCATTTCAAGCCGAACCGCAGGAATTAAACTCCTTGGTTGAGGTTAATGCGGCTACATATGTTCTCCTCCCTACAACGGGTACCACTGTTGAGGGAATAAAAATCGCTGCGGAATTGGAAGCGGAAACTGCAAAAACAGCGGGAACTTTAGTCGGTCATCACCCAACCCTGGCGGATTACGTCACAAGGCCGGAGATCATTGGGCGCCACTTCAAAAACAATCGGAAAACGGCTGAGCATGTTGTTGGTGTTACCGGGAAAGGCCACGCGAGAGGTTACAATTGGAATTTTTTGGCGGGCGTCGCTTGGAATGAGATTGAGAGACACGATGTGACCGCAATCGTTGGCGGTGCAACGGGTGCTCAGGGGATCTTGATTTCGCATCGCAACGTTGTTATCGAGTCCAAAATCGATCAGAAGATCGAAACGCATGCTTCTGGTAACGCGATGCCGCATAGCGGCAAAAAATTCATCTTCGCAACCGCTTTGGCGTATTCAGATGCCAACAATCGCGCGGAGGCGATTATTGGAACACACGCTCGGATTGATGCTGGGGGTGAAATTGAGGTCAACTCAAGTATCGAGTATCCGAGGCTGGTCGACTGGAAGGACCTCATCCCTTTCAAGGGACTTAAGAACTGTGTCGACGGTGAGGATCAGACCGTCTGTGCCCCATTTGCAACTTTTCTCAAGGGGTATTCGCAACTTGCCGGGGAGGAGATGTTTGGGCTTGCCGAACTTCTAAACACCTGGACGAACAGTCAAGCTTTCCAAGCCTCAGGGAATACTGATGACGTCGTTAATAACGGCACATCCTTCGGTCTTTCCATGACCTTTTCGGTCGGTGTCGCAACGTACAACAACTATTCCAACGCCGTTGTTCAATCCGGTGCTCAGATCAACCAAGGGTTGAGTCTCGCTGGGTTCTCCCCGGTCGATAGTTTTGAAGAGAGCGTGCTGAAGGTGGTTGCGGATACCGAGATGCTGCTGGTAGGGCTTTCTGGCATGATTCACTTGAACTTCAGTTTTGATGGCCTCACAGAATCTTATGGTAAACGAAAAGATAATTTCAATTCACTTGGTAATGTCTTCTCGCTCACAGGCAATAAATCAAAAACTCTAGGGCTTGGGCTTTCGTTAATGGAGCAGTTGATAACCAATCATACAGTCGCGTTGATTGAGTCCGGCGCGATTGTGACGACTGGTCAGGAAAATGGTGAGGGCGTAGCGGTTGAGGCAAGCACGGCTGATACGACATTTAACTTCACCCAGTCCGGTTCAGACTCCGAAGGGGCCGGGATAGCGGCGAGTCAGGGAGCCACCGTCGAGGACAGTTACACGATTGCTTTGGTAGAGAACGGGGCGCACATCGAGTCCGAAGGAAAACTCGACATCACAGCCGAGAACGAAGCGCTGCATAGCGTGGGTTCTGGCGGAATCGCATGGGGGGAAACTCTGGGACTGGGGCTCTCCGCTAGCACGGTTGTCATGGACCGGCAGACGGGTGGTTTCTTGGGTGGCATTCCCGAAGAGGGCTGGGAACTTCCTTCTAAGTTCATCAAAAATAACTCGAACACTACACCTGTTGAGTCTTCGGATGAATCGGAAATCAGCGTAGTTGATTTGGTAGTGGAGTCGATAAACTCTGGTCAGCAAACAACCGTCTCGGTCGTTGGTGCGATCAGCAAGGGTGGTAATCGAGCGACGGGTGCGTTAAGCAAGAAAAAAAATCCCGTTCCTGATGGCTCAAAAAACCATTTTGGTATTGCTGGCGATACGGCGGTAAATGTGGCAACGGATGAAGTTCGCGCAAGCATCGATTTGGCCGGTCGACTCCATGTCCTCGAATCGGTTGACGTCGCGGCAAAGAATGAAACCGATTTTCTTGCGATTGCAGGTGCGACCGCGATCTCCTGGAACGGGGGCGGGGGCGAAACGAGCGCAGTCGCGATGACCGCAGCGGTTGCGGTGAATGACTTGGATCTGACGACCAAAGCAACCGTTGGTGGTGAAGCGTCTGGGCACGGAACGGAGGATGGTTCGGTTCACGGCACCGAGGACGGAGTCTGGCAACTTGGTTCACTTGCGGTCGAATCAGAAAGCAAAGGTGATGTGCTTTCTGTTGCCGTTGCGCTCGGGATTTCTGAAATAGATAAACCAAGCTTCGCACTCAACGTTGCCTTCTCCTGGGCTTCAAACACAGTGATTGATAAGTCGTACTCTTTTCTCAAGCCAGTCCTAGGTGGATCGTATTCCATTGAGGGGGAGGATAACATCGATCTGCATCTTTCAACCTTGAATTCTCGTTCCATCAACGCGAGTAGCGGTGGAGCAGCATTCACCTTTGGATCCGCAGTCTTTGATATTGGCATCGGAGTTTCACCCGCAGTCAATGATGTCACCATAGAAACGCTTGCTGATATTCAGCCCGGAGTTTCTTTATGGACCGACGTCGTTGAGATTCAGTCGCTCTCGAAGCCCGACATTCAGGCATGGTCGATTGCTGGAACTGGCAAATTCCCCTCGGCTGAAGTGTCCCTTCCGCCTGCACAAGTCAAGCAACAGGTTTTCAATCTTCAATTAGCGGGATCGGTAGCGATCAACCGCTTGACCGCCAAATCCCGGGCAAACGTAGGTCGTTCGATTGAAAAGGATGGGGAGGCGGTAGTCACGTTTCATGAAGTTGGAAACCTAACAGCTGTGAGCAAAAATCAATCCGAACTTAAAGCCATCGCCGGAGAAGGGTTTATCGGTATCCAAAAGAACGGTGGTAAGTTCAGCATACAGTTTGGTGTTGCGTTTGGGTTGAATGAAATTGATGAAGATAGTTATAACGAGGCGACGATCGTGGGCGCGAATATCCTTGAAGCTCGCGGCGATATTTCATTGGCGAGCGAATTCGCGCCTTACATCAAAGCGGTTTCTGTCGCGGTCAGTCTAGGTGTGATTCTTTCACCCGCTGCGACTTCGCTTTTTAATGCGGACGGGGTGGGGGCATCGGCAATCAATGTTGTCGGGAAGATCGATAACAAGCGGAATCACGGTGACAAACGTTCTGCAGTTGGTGTTCGAAATTATTCCGGAATTTGGGACAGCATCGTTGAAGTTGGAAAAGATGAATCTGGTGCGTTTGATGAGGTTGATATAACGGCGAGCTCAACCGCATTCGAGCGTGAAGGTGATGAATCCTACAATGAATTCGCTGTGATCTCTCAGGTTCATGATATTGATCTTTCCATTAATCTTTCCACCACCGCTGCCAGTGCGTCCGTTGGAATCTCTTACACGTCGAATGAAATCGCTGTCGACTCACATGCGCTCGTTTCTGACAGCCACATCACAGACATTCGTACGATGGACATTGGTGCGACGAGTGGCGGTTCCATTCATTCGGTAGGCAGTAGCAGTTCGCTTAAAATTGGAATTGCCGAAACTGTTTCACTTGGCTTTCTTGGGACATTTGTGCTCAACGTCATCGAAAGCGAGACCAAGGCGGAGGTGCAAGGGGGAAGCATCCGGGGTATCGCTAATGCAGCATTGGCAGCGGCACCCGCGGTTTCTTTGAAACTAGAGGCCAAGGACAAGGCAACGGTGTCCGCGTTAGCGGTAGTCGGCCATTTCGGTGTGGCGGCAAACAAAGATGGGGTGAGTGTCACACTGGAAGTGCCTTATTCAACCACCAGAAATTGGTTGGATAACGAGACGAACGCTGGTGTCCTTGGCAGCGCAGGTGCCAGCTTAGATGGCGAGGAAAGAACTCGCATCGAAGTAGAAAATGATGTGTTAATGTTGGCAGTTGATGAGAGTAGGCTGTTGTCGAATAACAATTCGGTTGCATTCGATATCAGCGGATCAGATGGAATGGCGGTAGCGATCAATGCTGCCAGTGCAATATCAGACAACACTGTGGCGAACGATGTTGTTGCAAGCGTCAGCAACGCAGGGATGGTGGTTGACGGCGATATCACGGTCATGGCGACGATGCATCCCCTGCACGAGACGCTTACGCGAGCAATCGACGTTTCCATCGCCGGTGGTACTGGTGCATTTGGGGGAGCAATCGCCGTTTCCAAGGCGGTGGCAACGTTACAAGGTAGTGTGAAGGCTGCGGTAGGTGCAGGCAATGGTCCGGAGACTTCGCTCAAGATTGGGGGATCTACAGAAGTTATCTCAAAGGTCATAAATGAGAACAAACGAACAAACGTTGTTTCAATTGCACCCGCGTACGCTGTAGCTCTTGCGGGTGCTCCCGAAGGAGCAAGTGTCTCAATTTCCGCAGACGGTAGCGTGGCGCAATCGATAAGTAAACTTGAGTTAGACGCGACCGTGACGGGAGCAAAGATCGAGTCCAACGGTGGAGTGAATGTTTCATCGGAGGACAAAATTCGTTTGAAGACCGACACAAAGGCGGTGTCTGTGAGTTTGGCGATTGGGTTTTCGGCAGGTATCGCATTAACAAAATCACAGACCATCAATGCAAATCAGGTAAGTGCTTATATCGCCGATTCGTTGGTGACATCTGAGCAAGAGAACGTGCGAGTCAGTGCACTGGGGGGATCGACACTCTTGCCTGAATCGACGACGACCGCCGTGGCTTTTCTTGGTGTTGCGGTTGGGAACACGAACATCGAGGCCATCTATCGAAATGATCAAGGATGTGATGATGAAGGTGAATGCGGCGCGAGTATTTCGGCGGAGATCAAGGAAAGCAGTAATGTGAATGCTGCGTTTGGTGGAGTGTTCGTGCTTGCCAATTCTAACGCTTCCGCTTCGTCCAGCGTGAACGCACACACTGCAGCTTTTGCGAACGTTGATGTGGTTTCACAGCGAGTTTGGGTTTCACCGACCGTTGAGGCAACGATTGAACAATCGCGAGTGTACGGGGCGAAATTGCTTGTCGAGTCTAGTGCGAATGACAGTGCGACAGCGCAGATGCGTGGTGGAGATGGCGGTGTAGTTTCTGTCAATGTGGCCAACCTTTACAGCGAGGCCAAGCCAGAGGTTACCACGACGGTATCCGACAATTCCGATGTTTATGCGCAGACGCAAGCAATCATTACTGCAATTGCAACCAGCAATGCGGAATCGTTGCTTGGTGTCCAGCCCGAGAAAGATGATTTGGAAGAGAATCGTGGGCTGAACGTCGGGGGTCTCACTGTCGCATCGAATGATTCTTTCGCGACGGTGGAGCCCAAAATCAATATCGCGGTCGACGATGCTACCGTGAAAACCGATGGTGAGCTGACGATTGAGGCGATCGGTGGGATCTTGATGGAAACGGCTGCGAGCCACGAATTCGATGCAGGCGACGGTGTCGATCCAATCAGTAACACGATCGACTTTCAGCAGGAAAGTGGACTAGGTTATGGAACGGTTGTACGATACGGAGGAGATGGTGACTCTGCTGACAAGAATCCGATTGGTGGACTCAAGCCGAATGAAACGTATCGCGTCATTCCGGTTAATACAGATGTCGTTCGGCTTGGTTCGGTCCTAGTCACCAACGCCCAACTGTCGTTGTTTTTCTCCGAAGAAGGTGTGACCTGGGCGGAGGCATTTTCACAGGCCCAAGCAGCAGGCGGTAAGTTGGGTTCTATTCAGAATGATTCTGAAAATGAGGATTTGCTTGCCCTGCTCCCAGAAGATCAGTCCGTGTGGCTGGGAGGATCCGATGCGGTTGTTGAGGGCCATTGGGTTTGGGACACGGCGTCGAATGGCGGGAGGCTTTTCTGGGTCGACGGAACTTCTTCCCAGAGCGGTTACGCCGACTGGGCCGTTGGGGAGTCAACGAATGTCGGTGAAGAATATGATTTCGTTGCCATTGAGCGGAGTACAGGAATTGAAACTGGGGGATCTTGGTACGCGAGGAACGCGACAGACAAATTGAATTACTTCCTCGTTGCACTACCAGATAGCGAGGCAATCGATCTCAATACGGATGAATTGGTGTTCAAGGATGCTCATCACCTGCATGGGGCCCAACCAAATGATGGTGGTGAATATGGTGAGGATGCGTTGTCGATTTCCAAATCCGGACTATGGAGCGACCTTGCTACTCAAACCACGTTAAACGCGTATGTGCTGGAGCGTGAATTTTCCGTTGTAACACACCCATCCGCACTGACATGGCAGGAGGCCAAAACTGCAGTCCCCACTGGTTACCAATTAGCAACGATTCAAAATGCAACGGATCAGAGGATCATTTCGAATCTGATTGAGCAAGGCACGGTCGATGTTGGGGCATGGATCGGTGCGTCCGATGCAACACTGGAAGGCACTTGGGTCTGGGATGACGCAGATAAAACGCGTTTTTGGGTAGGCGCAGACGATGGAGTTCCGGTCGACGGTGCCTATAGCGATTGGAATGACGGTGAACCCAACAATTTCGAGGGCAATGAGGACTACGCGAGCATTCGCAGCGATGGAAAGTGGAACGACCTTCCTGCTAGTTCCACGCTTAAGTATTACGTGACGCAAAAAATTGATCCGAAATTTGAGCTGATTACGCTGAGCGATAGTATGACCTATGACGAGGCGTATGAGGATGCGATCACGCGGGGAGGTCGACTGGCAAGAATCATTAGCAAAACCCAAAACACGGACGTCAAGACACTTCTACTCGAGAGTGAATATGCCGATGCTTGGATCGGTGCGACGGATTCAGAAACCGAGGGAACTTGGGTCTGGAGTGATGCGGAAACTGCCTTCTGGAGCGGTGGGTTGTATGGTGGCCCGGTAGGCGATACCTACGCGAACTTTGCCCCTGCGGATCAGGTGATTTACGACGCCGGTGTCATTCCAATCGGCGGACTTCATGATGGTCAGACCTACGGAGTCCGCGAGATCAACCTCTCGGAAAACACGCTGAAGTTGTATCACCCGGGCAACCTACCCGCCTCTTCACTCCCCTTTAGCGGTGAACAGGTCAGTGACAATCGGATCATCATTCCCAACCATCAGTTCAGTGAAGGTGATGCGGTCACTTACCGAGCCGCGAGACCGCTACAGTTTCGCAGCAGCGACGTCGATGCGGTCGAAATGACGATTGCTCCGCGTGATGACAACCGTAGCGGTACGGATCCACTGATCCAAAACGATACACAAGTCATTTATTCTTCGCAGGCCACAAATGAACAGTGGTATTGGCTAACCGACGGTGATGACGAAAACTCTGACACGAAACCATTTTGGCCGCAGAAGGAAAACTCCGTCTCGGAAACACCCTACTCCAATTGGAATCCGGGAGAACCCAATCTTCTATCCACAGAACACGTTGCAACAATTTACCCGACGGGAGAGTGGAA
>JAPKCI010000170.1 GCA_028823035.1 Rubripirellula sp. | reverse complement strand
CAACTTGGGTTCTGGAGAGCGGCAATTGCGTGCTACTCAGGAACAGAACTACCCGCTCAGCCAGTGCATGAGCTGCGGTTGTTGTGTTGATGCGTGTCCGCAGTACCAGAAAGTGGAAGTGATGCAGAACTCGGGTGAGTCGGACGAGGTTTTCGAGAAGAGAAAGCTGAAGGCATTCGACGAGGCATTTGTTGGGCCCCACGCGATCTCGCAAGCGATGCTCTTCAATAACCACCCTACCGGTAAGGCGCTCGCTCCGGAAAGGATGGACGCCCTGATGGGACCAGGTGGTATCCAGGCATGTGGAAACGCTCAGAATTGCGTTGCCGTCTGCCCTAAGGAGATTCCACTGACCACCTCGATCGCCCGTGCTGGACGGGCAGCGACTGTACACATGATAAAGAAGTGGTTTGAGAAGTAAGTCGGCAACCGCAAACAGTTGCAACGACGCCAGTCGATCATTGCGCTGAAGGCGCGAGCGATTTGGGTGTTCGGTGTCGGGGTTGCCCGCCGCCAATCTGGCTAGTGGCTGATTGGGCTTTTCCGGTCGCACGCGTTAGCAGATCGGTCAGCCCGGAACGAAACTTGTTCGACCAGGCTTTTAGCTGAATGAACTCAGAGCTTGGGTGCCGTGGATCATCAGTTTTTTGTGATCCCGCACGACCCGCATGAATTCATCCTCATGGACAGGTTTACTGATCAGGTCATGAACCTTTAGTTCGCTGCACCGTTCGTGCAATTTCGGATCGTTCGAAGCGGTCAGAACGACAGGAGTTGGCCGGTTCGATGGGTCCCATTGTTCCAAGGTTTCCAGGACATCCAGCCCGCAACCATCAGGCAGCATCATGTCGAGAAGCAGCAAATCAGGTCTCGGTGCACGAGCGAAAATTCCCTCTCGGTTCAAAAAACGGATTGCTTCGTCAACGGTTCGGACCAGTGTCAGGCGGTGATAGACCTGACTTCGTCGCACAGCAAAAATCGTGACGCGGGCATCTGTCAGTCCATCCTCGACTAACAATATCTCCATAGGTTTCGTTTTGGAGTCACCGATCATTGAATCAACTTTCAGCTGCTTGGAACAACATTCTTTGCCCGAACTCTAGCGAAGGTCAAATGATTGGTCGATCAATCCATTTTCTGCTTGTTCATGCTCGCGAAGCACTCGGTTGAACAAACGTGTGTTTTCGATCAACGTGCGCAGTTGGTCAGGTTCTACACCACGGTATTGTAATTCTTCGGCTGCTTCCGCCAGTTCGGTAACTGCAAGATAGAGTGTGCGGTGTTCGGACCTGGACTTGTGAGCCGCATCGCTGAGATACTGACTTGGGCATTCGGTGGCCTCTACGTAGCCGTAGGTTTCTTCCAACGCGAACTGCAATGATAATTCATCCCGAAGGCCATTGAGCAGTTTTGTTAATTGCCTCGAGATTTGCATCACGTTATCTTCGCTTTCACAAACTTGGCGAAGCCTATGCATCGTGCCTTCGAGAGCAGGATTACTGTCCTTGATCTCCTGCATGAATGCAGAATTGATAACCAGCATGCTGGTCGAAGTTGCCGTGGTAACCATCATCAATGCCTCCAGAAAAGTGCGAAAAATCGAGGCGAGCTCAGCAGCGACCAAGGTAGCGTTTGCTGAATGGCTAAGTCAAGCAAATACACTCTGTAACAGCACGAACATGAACTTTTAAATTGGAAACACTGCCCGTAAAATTTTTTCGGAAAATTTTACTGCGAGGCATCAACGTCGAAAAAGGCCATACTTCACGATGCACCGGATTGCGCTGAGCCCATCTTTCCAACCGATCTTTTTTCCCTCGTCGTACCAACGATGGCGGTACCGGATAGGTCGTTCGGTGAAGGTCAAGCCACTTCTTACCCAACGCGCAGTCAATTCGATCTCAATTCCAAAGCGGGATTCACGAAGCTGTTCTGAAATCGCCTCGAAATTCTCGCGGGTCGACATCTTGTAACAGGTTTCGATATCACTGATGCGAATCCCGATCGCGATACTCGCCAGCAGGCTGATGCAGTGATTGACCGTCTGGTGCCACCAGGGTGAGAGTTGGCGATTGCAGTGCCCATAACGCGTCCCGTACGCAACATCAGCTTCCCCAGCCAGTATCGGTTGCAGCAAAAAACGAAAATCAGAAGGGTCGTATTCCTGATCGGCGTCCTGAATGGCGATCACATGGCCAGTCGCGATTCCAATCCCCGTGCGGATAGCGGCACCTTTACCGCGATTGGTTTCGTGGTGGACGACTTTGACGTCATCTGCGGAACCTAATTGTTCCACAGCTTCGCTTGTACCATCAAGACTACCGTCATCGACCAGGATGATTTCCATCGGAATGCCGGTATTCCTCAGGCGATCCACCACGCCGCTGACCGTTCCATTTTCGTTGTAAACGGGAACAATGACTGAGAGCAAAAAGTCATCGGGCAGTGGGAAAATTGCCAATTGACGGCAAACGCTTTTTCCCAAAGTCGATTCCATCTCCTCGACATACTCAGGCGACCAAAGACGGCGTGGATCATCCACTTTGGGTTTGTCGTTGTTTGAATTCGCGTTGGTCAAAATGCTGTCACTGGAAGTCGGGGAATGTCAGAGAGCGACTGCAAGGAAAAAAAGTCCCTGTCAACTGGAGCGTGGCTGTCTGCAACTCGATTAAAAAGACTTTGAAAAACTTTACACGATGTGAACTAGTTTTTCATTGCCTTTCACAGCTAGCTCCCTACAAAAAATATTTCCTTGCAGACTTTCTTGTTGACAATGCGTTCTGGCAATGCCAAGTTTTGGGCCTGTTAAGCGAGTGACTGACTGCTAAAGAAGTAATTCTGCCAACGGGTAGTTCTTTTGTTTTTCTTCTTGGGGAATGTTCAGATGCGTATTTCGAAAGACGACCAAGTCTTCATGACTGCCGGGATTTCGCCAACACTGACCTGTCCAGATTACGTGTGACGCAACTGTGTCTTGATGACGGACAGCGTCATCTCGCGTGCATGCAGATCATGAACTGAGTTCAGCGCACGCTACCAAACCATCGAGCGGACTGAATGAATCAGTAGCTCACTGGAGTATCACACTGGATGTGATGACTCGTATCGGGAGTTGGCACTGACGGACCGAGCCAGCGAAGTCTTCATTGAGTTCGCGAACACGGACGTCACTCCCAATTTTCTGCATGCGTAACGGCACGCCCCGTGATCATCTCTGATTTGGAACTGAGTCCTGTCATTGCCATCACCTGAGCAGCAAACTGACCGGGCTCGCGGGATGCTAGACCGGTTTTTTTCTATCATGTTCTACTCGGATCATACCGCGCATGGCGTATGCTGGAATCTTTGCTGCCCCATGCGGTTGATCGCTGGACGTCTAGTAAGCATCGCCGGATGGTTCAGCCAAGTGAACCAAGAACTGCGCGCGACACGCCATCTTTGGCCTTTAGTGGTTCCATGAACAGTCGTGACCGGTGTTGATGGACGCTGTAAGCGACGGTTGTTGCACTTACCGGTGACGAGCCGGATGTTAGGTGACCCAAGGATGCATCGTGTACACTTCCGATGGATATGGATTGGAATGCAGTAGCTCAACATGTACTGGTTCGGCCACCTTTTCGCTGCCCCTGATGAATTGATGCTGATGAACTGTCAATGCACAGCAACGTTGTTGATCCTGATCCTGCCCATCTCTGTTGCGACGGCTGATTGGCCACAATGGCGGGGGCCGGACCGCAATGGATATGTTGTCACTGGTGAGTTGATTCAATCGCTGCCTAAAGCGGGGCTCGCTGCCAAGTGGCAATTCGATTCTTTTGCCGGTGGGACGAGTGGGGGTTGGAGCTCGCCAGTCATGAGCGATGGGCGTGTGTATCTGTTCTCACATACGAAGACTAAGAATCCCGGAGCAGATATCGAGAAAGCTTTATATCCCTGGTTGCCACCCGAGAAACGCGCGGGGATGAGCGATGAAGAGTATCAAGCTTATGAAGTAAAACGTCGTGACGAAAATGAAGAACGGTCCATGGCTTTCCGATTCGACGAGCGTTTGGTCTGCCTTGAGCTTGAGACAGGTGATGTCGTTTGGGATCGTTCCATTGAGTCGACGTATACCCGCTTTGTTCAGTCGGGCACCCCTTGTGTTTCCAATGGCAGGATCTTTGTGCTGGGGGCGGAGCGGACAGCACGTTGTTATGACTCTGAGACGGGGACCGTGCTTTGGCAAACAAGATTACCGGGTGATTTTCGGGACGAGTTTTTCGCCAGTTCATTTACGGTTGCTAGCAAAATGGCTTTGGTAGCTTGCGGACCTCTGGTTGCTTTGAATGTGATGGATGGGGCAGTCGTCTGGCAGGGCGATGCTAACCTGGATTATCAATCGCACAGTAGTCCTGCTATCTGGCGAACAGGGGATGTTGATGTCGTGATTGCCAATACTTCGGGTGGAAGAACCCAAGCTTATCAGGTGGCCGATGGTAGAAAATTGTGGGAGATCAATGCTGGCGTTGGGCAATCAACGCCGATCGTCGTCGGCAATCGATTGCTTCTGTACGGATCCTCCAGAAAGTCCGGGCTGACAGCATTTCAGCTCGATTCTCAAGCGGTCGAGAAATTACCTTCGCGACAATGGCAGTTTCAGCGAGCGGCTGACTCGGGTTCGACGCCAGTGGTGAGGGGAGATGCCGTTTTTGTGCAGGGTGAAAAACGCCTTGCCAAGGTTCGTTTGTTGGATGGTGATACCGAGTGGCAAACCACTTTAAAGATTTCGAATCCCCGTTACACGTCGCTGATAGCAGCCGGTAATCAGGTGTTTTTTGGTTGGGAGGGTCTGCTGGCATTTCAAGCAGAGGGTGATCGTTTTGAGAAAATTTACGAGGCCAAAATTGACTCAGATCGACGTCTGATTGGTACGGAGGATCTGCGGGAAAAGTTGCAGGGGAACCAAGCGGGATCGGATTCTGATGGTGCGGGGAAAGCCGAGGAAAGGTGGCAAAAAAATGCCGTCGCCACGGGGCCATTGGCTTGCAGTACGCCCGCGATCAGCGGTGGTCTGATGGTATTAAGGTTGCGGAACGCAGTGGTTTGTTATGACCTTCGTAAATAGGTTGGTGGCGTATTTATCAGTATATAGAGTAGATTGCCGGGGTGACGAACGGGCAGTTGAACGCCGAAACTGCGGTTCCATCTGGTTTTTGAAGTTTGGCAGACTACAAAACGGCCGCTCAAGCGATTAGGTTGGTTGGCCCTGAGTAATAGATCCCTTGGATTTGATGGGATTTGCTCAAATGCTCAAGGATGAGGAGAATGAAATGCAATCGACAACACGCTACGAACCAGACCAGACGCATGCTCAGGAGGGCGGTAGACGTTCCCCGTCGGATCCCAAATTACTGGAACGCTACGAGGAACTGACCAAGGGCAGCAAGGTCAGCTGGACCGGCCATCACCACATGCTCAGATTGCTTGGTCGGGGTGGTCAGGGTGAAGTTTATTTGACTGAGTATCGTGGTACCGATGGGTTCACGGTGCCTGTCGCGATGAAAATCTTTTCACCTGAACGCTATGATTGTCCCCAGGCCTACAACGAAGCAATGATCCGTGTTGCGGGCATCGCTGCGAGAGTGGCTTTAATTCAGCACGACAATTTGCTGGATGTGCAAAACTTTTTCGAGCGAGATCGCATTCGAGTCATGTTGATGGAATGGGTGGATGGCTTTGACTTGCGTCAATTGACATCACCCAGGTGCCTGCAGCTATTGCATGGCAGGGTCAGTAACCGTCGTTGGCGTTATGTCAACGAAGTGATTCTCACTGCCGCTCCTGAGCAATGCCGCTTCAAGGCGGGTGTTGCCGTAGCGATTGTGCGTGAATGCCTGGCAGCCTTGGCGGCCTTGCATCGTGAAGGAATTGTTCACGGTGATGTTAAACCGGCCAACATCATGTTGAAGCGGAGCGGACACGCCAAGCTAATCGACATGGGTTCGGCGATTGACTTTCACAATCCTCCCCGTGATCGGGAATGTACGCCGCTGTATGCAGCTCCGGAGGTTCTGGAGGATCGGACCACGACGCCAAGAAGCGATCTTGCCAGTGTCGGTTATGTGTTGGTTGAACTCCTGAGTGGTGTGAACCCTTTCGGTCATCAGACGAAGCTTAGTGATTTACTGAAGGCCAAGCGGGAATTACCCTCCCACCTGAATCAGATTCTGCCTGAAGAAGTTCTCTGCAACGAATTGTTGATGAACTTTCTGCAGGGCTTGATTGCGCCTGATCCGAATCGACGATTCCCAAGCGCCGAGGCTGCCGAGCATGTTGACAAAGGGGCGGCTGCTTTTCATCGGCAGTTGATACTGGGTGATATGGCGACCGAGTACGACAATGACATCCGTGTCTGGCTGGAAGAGTTACGCCGACTCGAAAGTGATTTGACGGCAGTGGGTGGAGTGCCAACTGGTTTGGAATCAGAATCTGTTCACGAGGGTGATTCTGATTTCATGACACCGCGCGCAGGATTCAGGAATGAAGATTCTGGTGTAAGCGGGTCGGATGCGGAATGAATGAGCAACATCTACAGGTTGCGATTGACGCTGCGAAAGCAGGCGCAGTTGAATTAATGTCGCGTCGAGACAATCGGGTGGTACAGGAGAAGGCTCCCAGAGATCTGGTTACGGACGCCGACCTCGCGTCGCAAAAAGCGATCCGCAAAATCCTGCTGCAAAAGTATCCTGATTATGTATTCGTGGGTGAGGAAGATGGCGAAAATAATCCTCCCGATGCAGTGCGTCGTGGTGATTCGTCTGCTCCACCCTGCTGGGTGGTTGATCCACTCGATGGGACCGTGAACTATGTGCACCAATTGCAGTCGTTTGCTGTGTCCATCGGTCTATATGCTCGCGGCAAGATGCGGTTGGGAGTCGTTTATGACCCCGTCACCGAAGAACTGTTCAGCGGCATCGACGGGGCAGGGGCAACTTGCAATGGGCAGCCGATCAAGGTCAGTGATTGTTCCGATCTCAATGACTCGCTGGTTGCGTGCAGTTTTCCGGCAGGGGTTCGCGGCGGAGATCCGGAGGTTTTGAGATTTGTACGGATTCTGGAACAGTGCCGATCGTTACGGCGGCTTGGATCCTGTGCACTCAATATGTGTTACGTTGCTGCGGGACGTCTGGATGCCTACTGGGCGACAAATGTTTCGGCATGGGACTCAGCCGCCGGTACTGTCATTGCTCGTGAAGCCGGCGCGATTTTGACCGGCTATCAGGGGGCAGAAATGGATGATTGGAATCCCCGATTCTGTGTTGCGGCGACCCTCCCCCTGCACCAAGCCATGGTGTCATTGCTGTCTGATTTCGCTGACTGACGAAGGAAATATTCATGCAATTGGATCCTGAGCAACTTTCCGTCCGCGAGCTCTACAGTTGGATGGTTCAACTGATCACACCTCGTCCCATAGCGTGGGTATCTACCTTGTCAGAGGATGGTGTGGCGAATTTGGCTCCCTACAGCTTTTTCAATGGAGTCGGAGCTAATCCACCATTGGTCATGTTCTGCCCTGCAAACAATCGTTGCGGTGAAGCAAAAGATACGCTTCGAAACGTGAGAAACAGCGGTGAGTTTGTGGTCAACATGGTCACCGAAGCGATGGGCGAACAAATGAACCAGACAGCAGCAGAGTATGCCCCGGAGACGGATGAGTTCGTCGCCGCGGGGGTTGGGAAAACCAAATCCTCTCAGGTTCAGGCTCCTGGAGTTGCTGGTTGCAAGGCGTCACTTGAATGCCGGTTGCATCAGATACTAGAAATGGGGCAGGGTCCTGGAGCTGCCAATCTGGTGATCGGCCGGATTGTCTGGCTCCATGTTGCAGCGGAGCTCTTCAATGCAGACGATGAATTTATCGCGGAGAGACTCGACACGATTGGGCGGCTTGGCGGTAATGCGTATTCACGAACACGCGACCGTTTTGAATTGGAACGCCCACCTCAACCTGTGCATGACCACTGACCAAACTGTTTGCTGCCGATCATTGGCAATCGTTTCAGTTGCACCATGGTGTGCCTCAGCGTAACTCAACGGCGGACAGTAATCTAATGCTGACCGGGGACTCGGCATTCCATTTTGCGACAGCAAGCTTTGCCGCACAGAAGAATAGCCTAGGGTAGAGGACGCTTAGGGAGCGGGTGAATACTGCATCAGCTGATCAGTGAAGCAGGAACAACAGATGACGTCGAACCCGCTCTGACTAAATGCTGCTGTGACTACTTCGAATAGAATCTGTACTTTGGGTTGTAAGGATTGAAATCCTCATCTGTCAGTCCCACATTCACTTTGAGATTCAGGTAGTTGTACTCTTCCAAAACATCAAGTGGTGCGTCTGCCCGCTTTGGCCAATCGTAAGCGATGTAGCGGATAGGAATGTTCAGTTGGTCATCGATAAACACCGATGCCTTATAGAACTCAAGGTTGGGTTGTTTGGTGGGTTGCGTGACCTGTAGCACAGTGCAAACTCGATCCTTGACGCGTGCATTCTTACGGAATTCGCACTGCACATCGTTGAACTGTCGAGCCTGCTGGCCACGTTCGATGAGCTTGACGATGAGATTCTCGACACCGATTTCGGTCATCGGATAACGTTGACCCCGCATGGCAAGCATTCCATTGGGCGAAAGATTTACTGTTGGCAGGAACTTGCCTTTGAATCCACCTTCATGAGCGACGATGTTGTTTTCGTTCTTCCCTTCGACATAGATCACCTCGCGACCTTTGACCGCAGTCGGTTTCAGGAAGTTGATGTATACGGATAATGGTTGAACGACCTGTCCATTGACAACTTTGCGGTTGCGAATCTTGACCTGCATGTACTCGTGAGCAGTGAGTACATTGTCAACTCTTTCCCGCTTGATGAGAATGGCGGTGTAGTCGTTGATATTGCTGCGACAGCATTCAAGGCCGGAGCGAGCGATTTCAAGAGCGCGATCAAGCGGGTGCACCGACGTGGGCGCGACGCTGTTTGGGGCCTTGGCAACGCGGTGGACAGGTTCCCGCAGGCCTGTTTCTTCAGCAAAAGAAGTCCGAATCCCAGTACCTATCGCAAGGGATCCAAAGAGTGCAACAAATTGGCGGCGTTTCATATTCATTTCAGCTTCCATGCGTAGGTGCGGCGATTCCATTCCGCCGGTCAGAGTAACTATCGCCGCATACCACGAAGAGATTTGATTGCTTTCACTTTCGTGCATCGCTTTCGCCCAATCGTTCTATTCGGCAAGCGCGTAATTACTCGACGATTCCGCGAGGATAGAGGTCACCCGCAGCAGCTCGAAAGATCAATTCGCCTTATCCGGGACGCAATGCGTTGGTAATTAACCACTTTTGTGCAGCTATCGCATAATAATTGTGGCGTTCGAGTGCTTGATGAGCCGATCGCTAAAAAGGACGTGTTCCACAAGGTTTGGCTAGATTACCCAGTTTTCACAAGGCATATCCGTGTCAAAATCCATACGGCTGGCCACGATTGCCTTGCTCGGGTCGATGCTGGCTCCTTCGCTCTGCTCGGCACAGTTGATTGTTTTTCATGAAAACTGGCACGGTTTTGGATCCAAAAAAGTTGAACGACCCGTTTCAACGAAGCCGCGACACCAGCGGCCCAAATCAGCCTATCAGCCAGCACATGAGTCAGCCTATCAGCCAGTGCGCGTGGCTGAGCATCAGTTTCAATCTTCGGAGGTCGGGGAGTCTGTGGTCCAGGTGCTACCTGATCATGTGATGCAAACAATCCCTTACGATGTGATTGCATCGCCACTCAGGCAGCCACAGCGGGAAGAGACACTTCACTTTCGTAGCAAGCACCATCCGCCGATCATTTACCGCGAGGGCCCCCAAACAGAGAGGGCTGTTGTGCTTGGTGCCAATCAAGTGCCGGTTTGGAAGACCCCCTTTTCCTACGGGTACTTTGGAACCAACGGTACCAAGCATTGGTATTCGCATTACGGCTACCGTGATCGTCGTACCGTGTGGAGCTATCGGTAGTTTTACCGATGCTCAAGTCCGGCGTCTTATCTTCTCCGGCATGGATTATGCCCGTCCACTTTTGAGCGTGGGTAACCAGATTCGTTCGGCTTGGTGGCTCGTCGTCAGCAGCCTGTGAACGTAGGATGGAAGCGATATGCCTGCGGTCGGTCTCGCCTGCACCTGCTTTTGTCCGTTCACATTGACCTGCTTTTGTCCGTTCACATTGAATAGCACCACGATGAATTCTCGACCTCCTTCACAGCGTCCCTCAGAGCCCTTGCCCGAGCCATCGGTGATTCCGGTCAATGGTTGGCATTGCAGCCACTATTTTTACCGATTCCGGCGTGAAGCCATGCAGGGTTGTTTATCAGCTGCCTGTCAGCAGCAGCTACGTGATGCTTTGGGCGATGATGCCGCGATTAAAACAGAACGTCAGGTGTCTTATTGGATTAGCGGACACAGCGCCGACTTTTGTGTGATGTTGATGGATCCAGACCCTGCGAAAGTCGATGGGGTGCATCAGCGAATCATGGCACCAGGTCTTGGGCAGTTTATTGAGCCTGTCTGGTCCTTTGTATCGATGAGTGAGGTGAGTGAATACGTTCCAACCATAGCGCGTTTTCGTGAGCGTTTGATTGCGGGAGGTGCCGATCCTGATTCACCTGAAGTGGCAGCTAAAGTCGCGGCTTACGAACGCAGATTGCCGATGATGAATGAGCAAAGATTGAGGCCGGAAATCCCAGATTGGCCGTCTGCCTGCTTTTATCCCATGAACAAGAGTCGTGTTGTGCGTGCGAATTGGTTCTCGGAACCTTTCAGTGCACGCAATGCGATGATGGCTGAGCATGCTCAAAGTGGAATGGCGTTTGCCGGTAAGGTGAGCCAGCTGATTTCGGTTGGGGTGGGTCTCGATGATTGGGAGTGGATGGTGACCTTATGGGGTCGTAATCCCGAGTATCTCAGAGAAATCGTTTACAAGATGCGATTTGACGAGGCGAGTGCGAAGTACGCCGAGTTTGGTCCTTTCTATGTTGGATACCGTGCGGGCGCAGAGGAAATTATGGAGCATTGCCAACTTGCTTGAAGTTGAGCGTGTGCCGACGGTGCTGAACCGCGCAAGGTGATCGGCATGTGTGCTGGACACTTTGGGTTTCTGGCAATCTAACTGAGAGTGCTGTTGGGCTGATTGTCGCCAACAACCAAAGCGAATGAGCTGATTGCGTTCGACAAAAAATCGAACGCAGAACAGTCGACTCTCGGATCATTGCAAGGACCTTCAGAAGCGACACGCTCTGGCGGAATCTTCATCGTGAAAGTGCCTGCGAAGGTGCTGTGAATTCACAGGTCATTTGTTCTGGTCAATCACGCCAGGCAAGTAATTGAGTTTGGGTTGCATTAACACGTTGCCGCCAGTCGTCTAAATCGGGTGGCAGTGCGTGGGGTTGATAACGTGTCTCCTTTTCGATGTGAAATTCACCGCTTGCCAGCAGCTCTTCGATTCGTTGACTTGAATTTTGATCTTGCATGTCATCAGTCTCATGCACCTCAACGTAGATGGCATCAACGCGGTGTAATTGATGGACTGATTCACGCAGCACGCTCTCCTCAGCTCCTTCGATGTCCATCTTCAAGAATGAAACCGTTTGTTTGGCCAGGATCGGTGAGAGTTTTCGGCAGTCGACTTGCACCGAAGAACTGTCCTCTCGTCGGCCCCACTCGGGGTGGATGGAGTTCCCTCTTGCGTCGGCACCGTGTCCCATTTCGCCGAATAGCATTGTCTCGCCATCGAAATCAGCAACGGCCGCCTGAATGCATCGGACACCTGGAATGTCATTTCGTTCTACGTTGAGTGAAAGAAGACGAAAAGCATCGGGATCAGGTTCAAAGCAGATCACGCGACACATCGGCCATCTGGTTTTCCACTCTAGAACAGAGACACCAATGTTGGCGCCACAGTCAATGATGAGCGGTTCCGATTCACGGGGAGTGAAGAAAGATGGGAAATCATCACTTGCTCGAATCATCGATTCCGTGGCTGCTTCATTTTCATAAAAAAGCTCGTAGCCCCGGAATCGAGTTTTTTGGATGGCAATGGCCGTGAGCCTTTCAAAGTAGAGAAGTGAAAGTGAAGGATGCAGTTGGACTCAGGGATTCTATACAATCTGTAGCAATCGTTAATCCGAGTGGGTGCGGCCACTGAATGATCCGGGGCATGAATGATCTGGCAGAATCACTGAACACGGTTCATCGCGAGGGTTTCGGACCGCTGCGGCTCACTTTATGTTTATATTGAACGCCCGTCGCCCATCGTGCGGCCCCGCCAACCGTCAAGCATCACAATCGAGTATGGACTCATGTTTCGAATCACTACATTCACAGGCAAGATCGCTGTTTTGTTTTCTGTGGTTCCGATGCTCGCGGTTCAGGCTGCTGAACCTGAGTCGAGCAATTGGTCACGTTTTCGAGGTCCCGCCGGGACGGGGATTAGCAGTGCGTCCAATGTCCCTGTGGAGTTCGGCCCCAGTGATGTGGTTTGGAAGACAGAATTGCCGGTGGTAGGGCATTCGTCACCTGTCGAATGGGGAGATCGGATATTCGTCACCGGAGCCAAGGCTCAGGGTGAGTCAGTTGAACGCCATGTGATTTGTGTTGATGCGAAGTCGGGGAAAATCTTGTGGGATCAGACTGCGGCAGTCGTTGCAGGTGAAACGCTGCACAAAATGAACAGTTGGGCGACTCCCAGCTGTGTGACTGATGGAGAGCGAGTGGTGGCATTCTTTGGTGCCGGTGGTTTGCATTGCTTTGACAATGCAGGTGTGAAACAGTGGTCTCGGGATCTGGGGACGTTTCCAGGCGGGTGGGGTGTCGGTGCTTCACCAATCATTTTCGAAGAGATGGTCATTCAAAACTGCGATGCAGAAGGCGATTCGTTTTTAGTCGCCCTCAATAAAAAGACAGGTGAGGAGATCTGGCGGACTCCACGCGAAGCCAAACCACGGGGTGGCTGGAGCACGCCGATTGTGATCGATGTCAAAGGTCATCAGGAATTGGTCCTCAATGGTGAGTTTGGTGTGGCAGCCTACAACCCGAATACCGGCGAACCACTCTGGACCTGCACTGGTTTCAATGGCCGCGGGACACCTGCCCCCGTCTGGGGGCATGGTTTGCTGTATGTGGTCAACGGCAAGTCGGGCGATGTTTATGCCGTCAAGCCGGGAGGTCGAGGTGATGTCACCAAGAGCCATATGGCATGGCACACCGATCGACGTGGGGGTAGAGACTTACCGTCACCGATCCTTGTGGATGATTGTCTGGTTGCGATCAGCATGGCGGGGATCGCAACTGGGTACGACGCTCACACGGGCGAGGAGTGGTGGAAAGAACGTCTGGGGGGCAACTATTCTGGATCACCCATTGCTGTCGGTGGCAAGGTGTATGCCTTGGCCGAGGATGGGAGTGTCATGGTGATCAAAGCGGGTAAAAAGTACGAATTGGTAGCAAAGAATGAACTCGGCGGCCGGTCGGGAGAGATTTTTCGCTCTTCGCTGGGGGTCGTTGGTGATGAGTTGCTAATCCGCAGCGATCGCACGCTGTATCGGCTCCGCTAGAGTGAACTAGGTGCATTGACCTCGGGTCATCTGCATTGACCTCGGGTCATCTGCATTGACCTCGGG
>JAPKCI010000464.1 GCA_028823035.1 Rubripirellula sp. | reverse complement strand
CACCGACCAACGCCTTGAATTGCTGTCACCGCGGGCCAAGTCCAACAGTACAGACATCTATCCGGCAATACACTGTTATTGAGGACAGTCATAACCCCTCCTGTCGTTAAAACCCACGCATTAACCTCCAATGAAATTCTAGTTTGCTTGACTGGGCGATAATTGCATCTACCCTTTCTATAGAGGGGCAGGCAAACCGCATAGTGCTGGGTTGGTGTTAATTCATCGATCCGATAATAGATGCACATCTGTATCGACCTCAAAAAACGCTCGCAAAAACTGCCGAATTTGTTCAAGCAAAGATGCATGAGGATGAAATGGAAAAACTAGTCAAGGCGGTAATCAACTTCATTGGCGAAGAAGACGGACCCACTTCAGTAGAATACGCGGTCATGTTGGCACTAATCGTCGTCGTCTGCCTGACCGCCATTGCAACTGTCGGCAACAATGCACTCGCGAAATTCTGCAACGTGGCTGACGCTCTGGCCGCCAACTAAGTCAACTGCAACCGTGGCTTGCGGTTCGCCCACGTCTACGTGCAGTCCGGCACCTCTCTCCTCGAGCGAACTCATCTTTGCTGGATTGGAGCACGTTTTCCACAAACAGACTCCTCCCGATCGAAGCTTCTCCCGATCGTAAAGTTCCGACCCGAACGCCGCCACATAAGCGCCACCCATTAAGTACCTGAAACGCCGGTACTGCGAAATCTCTGGAATGCTGTAGGACAACTTGCCCGCTAAGTGTGAACCAACGATTCACGACTACCGAATGATTCTCTGTATCGCAGCATCTCGTTCTCACGCTTGCCTTGATCCCTCTCGCCTGCTGTAAAATTCCTGACAAACTCATCCTGCGCGAACGCGATTCAGCAAACAGCACCAGCAGTTCCAGCAACATGTCTGACGTTAACTGAATGGAGGACGTCCGATCTGCCTCGCAAATTTCTTGACAAACTGCCAAACGCACTGTTACGTGCTAAAATCCGTCCCCCTAAACATCTACAACCAGTTCAAACAGCACCTTTCTGACACAATGATGATGACTCCCGAGCAGACACAACTCATTATCAAAGTCGAATCCATCGTTCAAGCAAGACTAGAACACCAAGGTGCGGGCCATGGTTTTGACCATGTACAACGTGTTTTAAAATCAGCGCGTTTGATTCAATCAAGTGTTGGCGGTGATTTGTTCGTAGTTGAACTCGCATCGTTGCTGCATGACGTGGGAGATGCCAAGTTCCATGAAGGCGTTGAGCGGAGCGCCGAATTTTCGAACCAGATACTCGAACAGCTGCAAATTGAGCCAGACTGCATCGCCCACGTAGCCAAAATTGTCGACAACATCTCTTTTCGCAAGCGTGACCACGCCGAGAACCTGACGCTCGAGGGTAAGATCGTGCAGGACGCGGATCGTCTGGACGCTCTCGGAGCGATTGGCATCGTTCGAACCATTGAATTCGGCGCCGCCTTTGACCAACCTTTCTACCTACCCGGCGTCACTGATCAGAAGACCGGCGTTGATCACTTCCATGACAAGCTGTTTAAATTACGGGGACTGATGAATACCACCGCAGGCAAAAACCTGGCCGAGAACCGTGAACATTTCATGAGAACGTTTCTGCAGCAATATCTGACCGAGTGCGACGCAACTGAATAAGAATTGTGAGAGCGGGGACTCGTCCAGAGTCACGTCACGATCAGGAACCCATGCGTCCACCCATGCAGAGCCCAGCACCCGATCCAAAACTTCGGGGCACAAACATCCCTTGGCCTGCCGCTTTACCGCTGCCGACTCTGCTGAAGAACATGTCGGATCCCCAATGGTTGCCGATTGACAGGCGCACTGCGGCCTGAACTTTTCAACTGCTGCAACAACTGTTTCATCTCTGCCAGTTTCCCTGGCTCCCGAAACCAAAGGTTGGTTGTTTCGCCGGGATCTCTCTCCAGGTTGTACAGCTGGCCCGCCGCCCCCTCAGCCGACTCGGGAAGCGCATAGCGACTCAACGGGGCTCTGTCATAGTTATTACCACCCGATCCAACATGGTCCAGAAATTTCCAGTTTCCCTTTCGGATCTGAAATTCGCCCCGGAAACTCTGCGTCAACAAGTGTGGCCGAATCTGGCTGGTTTCGTCATGTGTCCCCAGCAAGGCGGGCAGCATGTCAAAGCTATCTGTCGCATCTTTTTCGTCTAGCAGATATCCAGTCAACGATGCCAACGTTGCAAAAATATCTGTAGTATTCATCATCTGGTTAGATACTTTACCGGCCGGGATACCGCGCGGCCAACGAGCGATCATCGGTACCCGATGCCCACCTTCCCAACCATCCCTTTTCATACCACGCCAACCGCCGGACGCGTCATGCTGATGATCTTGTCGCATCCAATCGACGTGCATCGTTTCGGCACCGTTATCTGAATTGAAGAGAACAAGCGTGTTGTCATCGATCTTAAGGTCTTTGACGAGATCAAGCACACGTCCCACAAGGACATCCAGTTCCCAGATAAAATCCCCTCGCGGACCTGCCTTGGTTGCCTCGTTGAATTGCGGCGCAGGTAACACGGGAGCGTGGGCGATCTGAGTCGAAAACACAGCAAAAAACGGGCGGTCAGGAGATTGCTCGCGATGTTGACTAATGAAATCCTTGGTCTTTTCAAAAAACAGCAGATCGGCGTTCATGAAATCGTAACCCGGCGACATCCAGCCCTCATCATTGTCCCAACGCCACTTGCCACCAGGGTTCGGTAGGGTATCGCGTTTATGTCTCTGGCTGGCAGGCGTGTGAACCAACCCATTCTCGATGTAAACGTAAAGAGGATCAGTATTAGGACAATTTGGGGTCACGAATGATTCATCGAAACCTCGTTCATTCGGACCATCAACGAGC
>JAPKCI010000023.1 GCA_028823035.1 Rubripirellula sp. | reverse complement strand
GCTGACAGCTTGGGTTGTTAACCTTGCATCAGTACTGCCAAGCGATAGTAATTAGCGGCAGAGTGTCTTAGCGGCAGAGTGTCTTAGACACCAATGCTCCCCGGTTGGCCGCCATCCGTAGGTACTGAATACCCCCCGTTGCTCAATGCCGTGACCGCTCGCGCCCAATCGTCTTCCTTCACCAGCAAATAATCGGTATCAAACGTCGAAACCACAAACACGCTGACGGTCGCATCCGCAAGGTGCTTTGTGAGTTTGGCAATCACGCCAACCAAAGCAAAGTCAAGTTTTCCAGCAACACGCATGCATCGCCAATCCCGCTCTGCCTTAACATGATCAGGAATATCGGCGTCGAGGCACACAATCGACAACTCATCAGATGTCCGCGTGATCGAGACAAATGCGTCTGCCCCCGGGGCGACGCCCTGGACCCACTCGGGCACAGCTTCAATGCAGTCAAGCCGACAAATCGCATAGCTGCCCGGCAATACTTCGAGATTCAACATCAGTTGCCGTTCTGAGAAGCCTTCTCATTAAGAAACTGTGCCAAACCGACCGCATCATCGGAACCAATCCTTATTTTTCGGCCTTCTCGATACCAAACATCAACGCAATCAAAGCCCCACAGATTCCACACCCATCCACCGCTTGGACTCATGTGGATGCCCCACCCATCCATGATCGTCGACTTCGCCTGTTCCACCTTCTCGATCTCAGCAAACTGAAGGCGGCGTCGAAATACTGGCAGCGGCCCAAAACAGATCAGCAGTTCACTGCCTTCGTCACTGACTGTCAACTCGCGAAAGCTGAGTGCAATTAAAAACATCAATGTGCCACCAACAGACACAACGATCTGCATGACGACTTCCGGTATGAACCAGGCGACTGCGAACAAAACGACACTCAGAGAGAGCACTAACAAGTACAACGGAGCGGTTTGCGTGTGGTGGTACTGCATGGCTTAGGGGGTGCCCATCTATTGCTGGCGTGATCCGAAAATTCCCATGCTTACTATCTTATCACCAATGACCCCGAACATCCTCTTCCTTGATGAGAAAACCCATCGTCTCGTTCCCGGCACTCAGAAGGTGCCAAGCCAACACTTCCCGTCTTGCTCTGACTGTGATCCCAATTTGTCGTCATCAATCCTCACGGGGAGATTTCCGTGTTGCTGATGTCCACACCGTACCGGCATCAGCCACCCGGCAAGGCATCCTGCAGCAGTGGTTGGCAAGCGAGATTCCCTCTGAACAGTAACCCAGTTAGGCTACTGCCAAAGATATCAGTAGACAGCAAACTTACGATGCTCCTGCTGCATCATCCTTGTTCGCCTTCACCGAAATGTTCCCCTATCACCCCTTTCGCAGGCTGACTCGCAATGGAAATGGAACTACGACTGACCAATGACCCGAGACTCATGCCAATCGTTCAGGCTTTCATGCACTCGACTCTGAAACAATTCGGCTTGGTCGATGCTGCGGTAACATCCATTGAGAAGATTGTCACCGAAGTGGTATCCCACACCATACAGCATGCTTATCCACACGGAGAGGAAGGGGCAATCACCCTGAAAGTAACCGAAGCGAGTGGCAAGTTTGAAATCACGATTAGCGATGATGGATTGCCTCAGGATATTCACCAACTCGAGGAAGAACTGCATGACGGCCAAGACAATCTATCTGGCTTGGCGGAATCAGTCGTACAGGGAGTCATAGATGAAATGCATTGGTCGGCACTCGGCCCCAACGGCAAGGCACTGCATCTGATCAAGTGGATACACGATGATGCTGTGATCGATGCCAACAGCGACACATCGCCACAAATTCCCGAAGACGCACCGTTAGCTCCTCAGCAGGAATACAACATTCGAAAGGCGGTACCCGAGGAAGCTCTGCAAATATCACAGTTGATCTATCGCATTTACGGTAACACCTATTTCAATGAGGACGTTTACTATCCAGATCGTGTCGCCATGCAGCACTCCAATGGCTCAGTGCTGTCGGTGATCGCGACTGACACCGAGGGCAACCTGGCAGGTCATTGTGCTCTTGAATTCAACAACGAGGGACCTGTTGCAGAAGTTGGTCAGGCCGCAGTTGATCCACGACACCGGGCCAGAGGTTTACTGAATCAAATGAAAGACGCTTTGGGAAGCGAAGCCCAATCACGCGGATTAGCCGGTTGGTATGCCGATTCTGTGACGGTCCATATTTACACGCAAAAATCGAACGCTCATCACGGTGGACATGTCTGCGGTGTCGGATTGGGGGTTTCGCCCAGAAACGAATCATTTGGTGGCATCGCACAGACGTTGGCCCAACGCGTGAGTTGCGTGATCTACTTTCATTGGCTTACTGAACCTGAACATCGAACTGTCTTCGTTTCCGAGCGACACCAAGAAATCATCTTGGACATTTATGCGAATCTTGGTTGCACCGTCACGTTTGGTGATGCTGGAACGCCATCAGACAAGCACGGCACTCTGTTGATCAACATGAATCCTCGAGCCCACTTTGCCGTCATCCATGTCACAAAACTGGGTCAAGACAGTGTGCAAAGTATTCGACGGGCGGCCAGAGAATTGATCGAAATGTCCCATATCGAAGCATTGCTGGTGGAGTTGCCGTTGGAAGATCCCGGAGCACCCGAGACTTGTGAAGCACTTGAGACATACGGATTCGGTTTCACCGGCGTTGGTCCTCATTTTTCTGCAGGCGGGGATGTCTTGAAAATGGAGTACCTTGTTGAGCCGCTCGAAAAAAACCCAATCAAATTATTTGAACCATTTGCTGAACGGTTGGTTGCTTATGCGCTGAATGAACAACGCCGGGTCCGCGCGTCAATGTGAATTCAGAACGGACAACGGCAGATCACGTACGAGTGTATCGCTGTGGAACAAAGCTGACATTGCTGCTTCCATCATCCGCCAATCGCACAAAAAACCCCGGGTTCCTCTCTGTAAGGAACCCGGGATTTGGAATATCAGCCTGAGGGGGAATTTCAGCTCCTGATAAAACCAAGGCCAGCCGTTGAAGATCCCTGCAGTTGAAAAATGAACTGAGAGTCTTTGCCTTTCCATGTGCCGGACATCTGTTGCAGATCTCCCTTGCGGACCAGCTTCAGCAAACCGTCCTTCAAACGATACTCACCATTAAACGTGCTTGCCTTTCCCTGTTTGGTAGCAGTCCAGACAAACGTGTCGTCCGCATTCAGCGTCAATTTAACCGACTGATTGTCCGATATATCAACCTTCCAGACGCCGATGTGCGATTGTGACGCAGACGGAACGAACTGGGGAATTTGTTGCTTGGAGGAGTCGGACTTCGTCTGGCTTACCTCGCGTTGACTCATCGAACCCAACAACTGCAATGCTGTCTGAGCGACGTCCTCCACGGGTTGGCTATCGCCGGAATTTTGGGCGTTGGCAGTCACTGTAGAAGTGGGCGATTGGGACGAAGCAACCGCAAACGATGTTTGTGGCGAGGGATTTGTTGGAACGACAGCGGCTGGCTGGCCCGCCTGAGCGACGGGGGTGCGATCAGGCAGCGGTTGCGATCGCAACGCAGAAGGGTAAGCCGGCTGAGAGTTGCGAGAGACAGGGCGTGCGTAGTGCCGGGCCGGACTACGAGAAATCGTGATACTCCTGCGCCCGCGACCACCACGATCACAAGCATCGGCCGTGGTGAGACTGAATGTTCCGATCGCCAAACTGAACGCTGCAACGATTGTCTTCATAGGGTATTTCATGGCCATTGTCCTCTTTTGAAAAAATAGTAACTGTCGAATTCGCATCACAGCTGGTTGTCCCTGCTGCTAATCAACCAAGCGTCAGATGCCGATTTTTGTGACAGGAAAATGCCCGGTTTTTGCAGGACTGGCCCGCATCGCCCACAACATTACCAAGAAGCCACAAAAAGAGGTGTGACGCAGTGGTACATAAACCACTTCGCCACACCTCTTTCGAGCCATGAATCCAGATGGTCGAACTATTTAGCAAGCCAGGCGGCTAGGGTCTCAGATGCTGAATTGCCAGTGGGCTGAGGGTTGAGTTCGTTGTTCATGGCTCCAGCGATTCGCCCTACGTAATCGATCGTGCTGCTGACGGCCTCGTCGGGAGCCGTTGCATCAACCTTGGCGACATAAATCACCATGTGATCGCCGGCCGCATTCTTCTCGATGGCCCATGACCCGATCTTGGTTGCTGAACTCTGGCGCATCAACCTCATCATCAGATCGTTATCAGGAGCCTCTTTTGTGACGGAAACCAGTGACCAGATGCGGCGTAGATCTGCCCGGCGATAGTATTCGGTGTCTTTGGAGACAAACACACTTTGAAAGCCCTCCCCTGCCCGTTCTCGTTTGACTTCGTAATGCCCGGTTGAGTGAGTCTCAAATTCCAATTCTGCGTTTTCCAGGACGATTCGAGTCGCCAACGGTGCCGGTTTCCAAGGACTCTTGATGAAAGATTCAATTTCGGAAATGTCAACACAGTAGCTGACCAGATTCATCTGAGGCGAGAATGACTGGGCGATGGCGACCAGCTTTCCCTCGGAATTCACCACTGGTCCGCCACTGTCACCTGGTTTGATCGGAGTTTGTGTTTCCACAACTTTGAATTCATGCGTCCCATGATCGGACTTGAATTTCTTTTCGTAGACCAGACGCACTGTCCCGGAGGTATACGCCCACAGCACATCAGTACCGCCGGGATTACCAATCATTTCGACACTCGAACCGGGGACCGGACTCGACTGAGCAAACTCAATTGCCTTCGCTCTCTCGGGCAATTCAGGGAGTTGTATCAATGCGAGATCGCGTTTGCGGTCCACGGCAACAATCTTGCCTAGCTTGGCAAGATCCAGCACTTTGTCGAGATAGTACTTGCGTTTGACTCTGGGCTGGTCATTGATCACTTCCGGAAAAAAAACCACGGCTGAACGACTATCGCCAACCACATGTGCATTGGTCAGAACTAGCCGTCTTTCAGCGTCAACAAGCACTCCTGTCCCATTTGATGTTTCTTCCTCGGCATTGCTGGTGATAATCCATGCCGTGGATGTCAGAGTGCGTGAATAATTATTTTCACCTGCGGTCAGATTCAGGCAACCGAAAGCTGAAATACCGACAATCAGAACTGCGCGATACAGTCTGGAACTGACTTGGAACAGATAGCTGGACATGGGATTACCTCTGGTTTGGCTCGTTGCGGTTCAACAACCGCTGTCTTGGATGGCTCATACTTACCAAGCGAAAAACCTGGCAGGCTGTTACAGACCAAATCGTCTACTGAGGATTTTTTGGCTGGTGTGAGTGCCGTTGTCGGTTTGAGGGCTCAGTATCTGCCTGCGGCAGCCGACGACAGAACTGAATTCAAACCGGCCAGAGTGCCCCGGGAAATCACGACCGTTTGAAATCCAGCATCGCCTTCTGTTTGCCATCAGCACTGCGGATGGTGAATTCAAATCCGCCTTTGGTGTGCCTGATCTGACCTCTGACAATCGTTCCATTGTCCCCTGTCAACAGCAGGGAATCAGCCTCAACGCTCGCTCGACCTGCGGAACTGCTGATATCCTTTCCTGTGACGTGAACGAGCTTAAATCGTTCCTTTGCCGTCACTTCCAAGGCAAACGCCTCGCCGGAAGATGGAGTTGCCAACCAGCGCCCGACAACTCTTTCGAGCGAAAGATCTTGGCTATTCGCCAGCGATTCACTCGTTTCTTTGAATGCATTGACATGCAATTGGCTCCACAACTTGGCCCGTTCCCCGGCATATCTGGCAAGCATCTCTGTTTCGGCAAGCAAGCGATCGACCGTTACCGAACGATTGCTCAAAGCATGCCTCAGCGACAGCACCTTCTCCGCAGGGTCAAAAGCAAAGGAAAGCTGTCTGGCAGAGTCACCTCCCGCTAATAATTCAAGTAACGTCGCCTGATCCACTTTTGTCTTGTCGCTGATCCTGCCCAGGCGCAGTTCGAGCAACACCTGATCGTTTTCAACATCGACTCGCATCACTACCGGAAACTGCCACTCTCCGTGCTTGACCGTAAATGTCGCTGTCGACTTGTCCGTTTTGACGGCGAAACCGGCTCGTTCAACGAGTTCCTGAATACCGGAAACACCCGTGATACGGCCTATTTCCTTAGTGCGAACCGCAACAGGTGTTTCTTTTGCAACACGCTTTGAGTCGTTGAATACCGATTCCATAGCGACTTCCGAAAACAGTGCGTCCTGGCCCTGAAGGCTGGTGGAGGTCATGAAAACTGTGGCGATCAAGCCAAGTGCTGCTGACAATTTCATTTGATTACTCACATATCCCTGAAGGTAGCAAACGGTGGGTCTCTATCTCCACAGCGGGCAAGCGGCAAGAACGCAACACATATTCCCGGCGGGTTCATGATTGTTCTCAGGGATGGGTTTCACTGTCGGTTGTCTGGACACAACACCAGAGCAGGAACGCACACCGTGTCTACACAGGATCCCGCAAAACGGTTTCAGATTTCCTGTAACACTCTCAAGGCACCATCGCTTGGTTTACCAGTCAGGAAACATGCGAGAGTCAAGCACTGGGCAGAATTGCACTCTCGTTAACACAGATTTGCCCATGACTGGAGACGACCATGATGTTGAAACAAATCTTATTCGCCGTAGCACCGATGTTGCTGCTTTCTGGTTCAGCTTTCGCTGACGATGCTCTGCTTTCCTCGATCGCAAAGCTGGAATCACCGACGAGTGTCCAGACTCCCTCAGATCCAGCAGATGCCTATGGCAAGGCAGATGTCGACGCGTTGCTGGGAGACGATAAGTTGCTTGGCGAAGAGGCCGTAGCCGCCTGTTTTCGCCGAATCGGATACTATCGCCACGGTTCCTTTCGCCGCTGCTATTACGGTTATCGAAGCTGGAGAAGGCCATGCTATCGAACCTATTACAGTTACCCTTCGATCCAATGTTATCGACCTGTTTATCATCGGTACTATGCACCGATTTACTCCAGTTACTGGGGCTGCTGGTAGTCCACCTATCGTTAGCCCACCCCCAGCACCTTGCCTGCAGTGGTGCTCCCGCCAATCACTGTCCGCCCCGGCGCCCCGTATCAATCGTGGCTGCCGGGGTTTCTTGTAAGGCACCCCGCATTGCGGGTGATCCCACGTTTCAGATCTTACAACTCATTCAAAACAGAGGCCAATTCGATGCATGTTCTGACTCAAACTCGATCGCTGTCCGCCCTCATGATCACATCATGTTGGTGCCTGATGGTCCATGCGCAGCAACTTCGCAGCACCGACGTTCTGCGCGGCCCTGAAACCTGTCGCCATGTCATCGGTCTATTGCAGATCCACGGAGTCAACAATAGTGTCGATCTGTCGTCTGCCTCACTGGTGGCTCCCCCACCGATTCACGGGCCGTTTGTCATGGCACTATCCGAGTTGGGTGATTTGCGAATCGCTCAAGTCACTCAACTACCAACCGGTGCCCCCGACGCAGGCCCGCAAATTGCGATCGTGGTGCACAATGCCAGCGATCGAACCGTTCGCAATTTTCACCTCACCGCGGTTGGATTTCTTGGTCAAATCCACCCACATTCCCCAAGTACAACGGTACGTGTTGAACAGTTGAATCCCGGGCAACAGGCGGAATTTGTGGTGCAACTGCCGATCGAAGTGACTGCCTTGGGAAACCGCGATGGCCAAATCCTCGGCTTTCAACGGTTGTTGGTCGCCATCGACAGCTTTGACCAGTTACTGGAAACCAATGAAGCTAATAACTTGCGAGCCTTTCGAGTGAGGGACTTACCAATCGTGACATCTAATCCGACGAGCCCCTCGGAACGATCGGTACCCAGTGCGCCCGAAGTCACGCCTGACACGTCCGGATCGCTACCAGATGCTGTTCCGGCGCCAGTACCGAATGCCAGAGTTCGTCCAAGTTCGCCGGGTAACACCGAGTCGTTACGATCCGCGATACGCATGATGGAACAACCAACCGAGAGGGCAGTAGCCACCAAGCAGTAATCCAGCGTGAGGGCAGCATGCCCTCACGCTGCCAATCGCGACAATCTGAGTGGATTCGAACGGTTTACTGCCGTAGCGGACATTCCAAATATCTCAGTCAAGATGCATCTATTCGCGTCAGGTTCTACGTTTCGCCGATTGGATCAGCAGCCGCCCGGTGTTCCTGAAAATGCTGGCCCCAATGGGCACATGTGATTCAATCGGCAGTAGAAACCAGAGTTTGATTGGCAAGCACATCGGCAAGACGGTTCCATGTTTTCACGATGATTCGATAACAGTGAAAAGAGGCAATCAGACCCAGCAAACCTGCGCCAATCGCGGTAAGCATGAACATCTGCGATGAACTCCTGCTGGTCACAAGTAGGGTCAAACCAAGAAGCGGTATGATGACGGCAATCTGAAGATATCCTTCGCACCGGTTCAGCATCTGCGTTCGTCGCCGCTCGAAGTGCTGATCATGCACGGTTGCTCGCAGCAGACGAGGGTAATAGATGTAACTGCTAATCCACGCGAGGCTGAATAGCGGATAGATCATGGCAATTGCGCCGCAAATTAAAAGCGAAGCAAAAAAGTGGATGGCCTGCAGGGTAGTGAATTCACGATACATCAGCTTCATGATGCAAGGATATACCACGCCAGCAATCATCCAGAAGGCTCCTCCAATGATGGCCGCTCGATGCCCAAGATCCAGTACCGCGTCGATATCCTGTTCGGTCGCCTGCTCTCCACTTCGAGTCACTCGCAAGGCGCGAAAAAGTGGTTTGCTGTACATGAACATCAGGCACATTCCGAGAGGATAAACGACACAATTGATGCAGGTGGATACAAACGACAGGCTTGCAGCCATCTCATCCGTGACGGTGACTTCCCGGCGGTTGTATTCGTAGTTGAACCAACCTGCCGCGATATTGGGAATCAGCATGACAGATCCTGCGACCAGCCAGGGCGAACATTTCCCCAGCCAATCGGCAAGCGATTTTTTATCGGGATCAAACAGGTTGGCTGCCTCAGAATGCATGGCCAGCCGCAATCGACCTGCCATTTCGGCCGCCGAATCAGGCCGTTCCTCCGGCTTATTCGACAACGCCAATCGCAGGATCGTTTCCAGTACCCGCTCGCAGGAACTTCCCGTACGCTCGGGGCTTATCAGTGGCAATGATCGCGAGGCAAATTGTTGCTCGACAGCCTCAGCCCACGAACATGGTTTTTTCGGACACTCAAACGGTCGCTGTCCCTGCCACAGTTCCCACAGCAGAATGCCAGCGGAATAAATATCTGCTGACTCCGTTACCCGGCCGGCACATTTCAGATGCTGGGCAGAAATTGCCTTGAGGTGTTCGGGAGCCATGTAACCGATGGTGCCGCCAAAAAATGCGGCAGCCCCCGCACGTCCTGCCGCTCCTGAAAAGCTGACATTAAAATCAGCGAGTTGTGGAATACCGTCGGCAGTCAGAAGTACATTTGCTGGCTTGATATCCCGATGCAAAACCTGCTGATCGTGCGCCGCCTGCAAACCACGCAAGACCTGCATGCCAACCCAGGCAACCAGCATGGGCCACTCGATATTTTTTAGCCAATCACGTGTCGCTGAACGATCGGGAATCACCTGAGCCGCATGCAAAAGCGACATGTCAATACAATCAAGCAACAACCGTCCGTGGCGTTCGTGAATGGGGACCTGACGAACACAACGGACAACATCCTCGAGGGTCCCGCCCGGATGATATTGCATATAAAGCAGATGCAAGGTACCCGCATTAATCAACCGTTGATCATAAACTCGAACAATATTTGGATGATCAAGTCGAGCCAACGCGAGCGGTTCGTCACCACCACTGCCGGACACTTTCAAGGCAACCAATCGATGCATCGACAACTGTCGCGCCAGAACTACCTGAGCAAACGCCCCTCGACCCAATTCCTGGATGACCAGAAAATCGTCAATCTGTGTCCCTGATCGCAACTCGGTCAACTGGCGACGCTTGCTGACCGTCGCAGTTACATCGACAGGTTGTTCAAGCTGACTAAGCATTTCCGCCAAATGTGGAAACCGATCCCGGTACTCATCACAGTCAGGTTGCTCACCCACCTCGCGGCGCAACTGGATCTCTTCCATGACCAGATCAATTGGCACTTCGGAACGGGGCAACTTTTCGGCCAGTGCCTCAAGATAGGTTTCCAGCGACTGAATTTCCCCCGATTCTGCCTTGATCGACATATCGAGTTTGATCAATTCCACAAGGACAAAACGGTCAAGAGGTTCTTCCAGTTCCGGACGGAACTTCAGCAGTTCCGCCGGATCCGCGACTCCCCCGGTATTCGCCAAAGCTTCCAGACAGGCCTCCAGCACTTCATCAAAGCCATCGGCCGTCTTGCTGTTTCTCTCATCAAACGCAAAATTTGACTGGCTTGCAGTCTGTTGAATGGTGCTGGCGAACTCATTCTCGTTCCCATCAGCTCGATCATGCGGGGATTGAGACATGGATGGCTCTGCGACTATCGGCATGAGAGACTATTTCGTGCCATAATATCCGCTCTGATAACCCAATACACGCGTGTCCGAGGTTCTGGACAGAATTTTGCGACAGCAACCTGCGGCTTTGTAGCATTTTCTGGAGCACACTGATGGATGATTCCAATCCCGCCCGCGACATACCGCCCGATTTGCTGCAGCGGATCTGCAACCGTGATCCGGCTGCCTTGGCGGAGTACTTTGATCTCAAGCGTAGTCAATTGGCAGGTTTTGTCCGTGTCATCACCGGTGACCATTTGTTGGCGATCGTTGAAGTTGACGACTTACTGCAGGAGATTGCCACCACCGCGCTGCAGAGTCTGCAGACAGCACCGCTGGATCGCTACGAACCCATGGAATGGCTGCAACAAATCGCAAGACGTCGCGTGGTTGATGCACATCGGTTTCACTTTGATGCCAAGTGTCGCGATGCCAACCGGCAGAAATCTCTTCAGGGTGGTGCCTCATCCAATGTGTCCCAACTCAATTTCGAAGGACTTCTGGCTGCCAGCATGACGTCACCAAGCGCCGTCATCAGTCGAGACATTCGGATGGTGCGTGTAAGGGAAGCCCTCAGTGGCCTGACAGATGAACAGCAAACAGTCATCCGTCTCCGTTATGCCGAAGGCTTGCCTTCCAAGACCATTGCCGAATCCATCAATAAGTCCGACGCAGCCACACGAGTCCTTTTGTCACGTAGTATGCGACAGTTAGAAAAGCGGCTTGCCGATGTGAGGCCAACTCGATAGCGTCATCAGCAACCAGTTCGCATGATTGACTCAATATTGGGCATGCAGTGGCAGGTAAATCACCCCCCATGTCTCTCATTCCGTTACCCTACCGATTCAGCCACCCCGCGATCTCAATATGCAGAAATTTCCAGACAGACCAACCTTCGTCACTCACTTGGAGTGTGGAAAAACAGGGACCCGATACGCAGCGGATCAACTGCATGGGCTATCAGAAACGGGCAGCCCTTTGATAGTGCGGTACGATCTGTCAGGCATCGCTGCGGCCGTCAGCAGGGACGAGCTTGAAAATCGCCCCGCAGACCTGTGGCGTTATCGCGAATTTCTTCCTGTCCGACGTGCCGAGAACATTGTCAGTCTGGGTGAAATCATGACGCCACTGATCGAACTGGCCGGATTTAAGACGGGTGAGGGACGGGTGATCGTCAAAGACGAAGGACGGTTGCCAACGGGTTCCTTCAAAGCCCGCGGACTCTGCATGGCTGTTTCAATGGCCAAAGAACTGGGTGTCACCAAACTGGCGTTGCCGACCAACGGCAACGCCGGCGCGGCGATGGCCGCTTACGCTGGCCGAGCAGGAATGAAATCCTACGTCTTTTGCCCCGACGACACACCCGAAATCAATGTTCGTGAGATTGCTGCCCAAGGTGCCAAGGTATGGCGGGTCAACGGGCTGATCAACGACTGCGGAAAGATCGTCGGAGCAGGAAAAGAAACACTCGGATGGTTTGATTGCTCGACGCTAAAAGAGCCATATCGGATCGAGGGAAAAAAAACGATGGGCCTTGAATTGGCCGATCAGTTCAACTGGCAATTACCAGACGTGATTCTGTATCCGACAGGAGGCGGGACAGGCTTGATTGGCATGTGGAAAGCTTTTCAGGAACTCAAAGAAATCGGCTGGATCCAAGGTCGCTTGCCACGGATGGTTGCTGTTCAAGCCACTGGCTGCGCACCTATTGTCAAAGCGTTTGACGAAGGTCAGCAACATGCAGAACTGTGGAAAGATGCACACACCGTGGCTGCGGGAATTCGCGTTCCCGCCGCTATCGGTGATTTTCTGATTCTGAATGCTGTTCGCGAAAGCGAGGGATTTGCAACTGCGGTCCCGGATGACGCAATCCTCAAGGCTCGCGATGAGGCATCCCGACGAGAAGGGATGCTGATGTGCCCCGAAGGTGCTGCAACACTCGCAGCCTATCAACAAGAACTGGAATCAGGTCGCATTTCAGCCAACGAAACCTGCGTGCTATTCAACTGTGCCACAGGACTCAAGTACCCCTTACCAGCCATGGATGATCGAATCGACGTGCATCAGCCAATCGATTTCACCTCCTTGTAACCATCAAGTCCCGTCATTTTGCAAAGCGGTTCTCCGTCCGCACGGTGAACAGGGAAAATCTGTTAGTTTGTCAGAATCCATCCTCGGCACTGACATACTTGGCTAGGGTCTGGACCTGCCCTGAATTGCAATCATCGCCGCCTTTGATCACCCCATGATCCCAGCATTCATTTTCATCGCCGTGTTGCTGCTACTTGGCATTGGGTTGCGGCTCAGATTTCCAATCTTTCGCTGGTTGTTCATACCAGCTTCGGTGTTGGCTGGGCTGCTAGGTTTACTGATCGTCCAGATCAATCTCGGCGATACCATTTCACGATACACCAGTGAGTGGTCGACGACTCTTGGAAGTTGGCCGGGCTTTCTGATCGCTGTGATCTTTGCCGGAATGCTGCTGGAGCGCAAACCGACACCTTTGCGCCAAAGCGTCTCACGAGTCGGTCGCCAAGGTCTGATGGTGTGGGTCATTGTGCTTGGCGAAACCGCGGTTGGTCTGCTGGCAACGTGGTTGTTCATCAAACCGTTTTTTGATGTTCCTAATTCGATCGGAACACTGATTGAAACAGGATTTGCGGGCGGTCATGGGACTGCCGCCGCCATGGGTGAAGTGTTCGCCCACTCAACGATCAATCTCACAAGTGGTCTGGACCTCGGAATCCTGATGGCAACCTGTGGCCTGATCTACGGCCTGGTCTCGGGCATCCTCTGGATCAATCTTGCTGTGAGGAGTGGCTGGATCGCAAAACCGGCAGCGGATGGCGATCGCCATGACTCGGCAGACCCTCACGCCAATCCGCCCATTGGTCACGCCAGAATCGGGAAAGAAACCATCGACCCGCTGCTATTGCAGGTGCTGTGGTTGGCGATTGCGTTTGGAATTGGAATCGGACTCCAGATGCTGGTCACCTCGATGGTTGGATTTCTTGAGGACATGGTGCAACCTGCCATGACCGCCGTTGAAGTTGAAAATCAACTCAATGATCGGATGACACTGCAAAGCATTGCTGGCAGCTTTCCCCTCTTCATCTACACGCTGTTTGGTGGTTGGATAGTACGAATCACACTTGGTGCCTTCGGTTATGATCGCGCCATCGATCGTGAAACGATCAATCGCCTGACTTCAACAGCAATGGATATTTTGATCGTGGCAGCTATCACCACGCTGAACATCACCGCAGTCGCCACCCTGATTATTCCATTCACCATTCTGTTCGTGTTTGGTGCAATATGGACAGGCTTCTGCCTGATGGTGTTGGCTCGCAGAATGCTGCCACGTGAGCACTGGTTCGAACTGGGGCTGATCAACTACGGCATGTCGACCGGCACCACTGCTACCGGCTTTGTCCTGCTACGTCTGATTGATCCCGAACTGGAATCAGGTGCGGCAGAAGACTATGCACTGGCCGCTCCTCTATCTTCACCCTTCATTGGTGGCGGTATGATCACCGTCGCACTACCCCTGTTGGTTCTGGAACGACTGCCACTTGCTGCTACCGCACTGGGATTATGCCTTGTCGTTACGGTCCTGATCATGATCGGACAACGTTGGAACACAAGCGCAGAACGCACCGAACCACTTGGCAAAAGCGAACACACCAAGTAGCGACACTCATGCCTGAACGATCAGACGCCAGTGACGGGAATTTCGGCACAACAAATCGCCTTGTACCTGGTAACGGGTTGGCGAACACTCTGGAATGCCAAACCGCAGCACACTCTGCAAATCCTTCCGGTCAGGTCGCCTACCAGCCAATGAAGAAGGTGCACGCCTCTTTCATCATTCCAGGCTAGATCATGATCGCAGATATCACACAGTCCCTCACTCTCCAGCCAACTGCTTCTCGCCATCAACGTCAGGGTCGAAGTCACTGTTACCCACGTCACTAAACAGGTCATCCACGCGGTCTGATTCCAATGCACTGCACTGCTCCACTCCCGAACGACCGCCGGAGACGACTTTCGCTTGATACCTGAAAAAGCCGGGTTCACTGAAAAAAGATACTCCTACTCATCCAATCGATTCAGGGCGGACGAACATGGTGGAAACCCTCTGGACGCACCCGTTCACTTTAACGTTGATGGAAAATCGGTTGATCAATTGCCTTTGCTGCAATTGATGGGTGAAGCAGTTGTAATTGATGTCACGGAATCCTGTAACAAAGACCCTGATTATCAAATCGGTGTCGCTGATTTGACAAGCTGAAAGGAAGCCACCGGACGTCAGTTAGTCGATGTCATTGTTCTGCTGCGAACCGGGTACGCTCAACCTTGGCCGGATCGGAAGCAGTACCTTGGGACCGACCGTTTAGGCCCCACAGCAGTGGCGGACCTGCACTTTCCGGGGCTTGATCCCGAGGCTGCGCGATGGCTGGCGGAACATCGTGCCATCAAAGCGATCGGCCTCGATACCGCCAGCATCGACTACGGACAATCGCAACGATTTCAAAGCCATGTGATCTTGTTTGAACAGGGGACACCCGCATTCGAGAATATTGCCGACATGAGTCGGTTGCCGATCCTCAGGTGCACCTGTCGTGGCATTGCCGATGAAAATTGAGGGCGGATCGGGAGGCCCGCTTCGAATCATTGTCTGGCTATCCAAGTGATCAGTGTCGCACCGGCATCGATCAAATCGTTGCGTTTTTGTGTTCTCCACCAGCTAAATTCCGGCAGATCATGATGAAAAGGTCGCGGTCGAATCGTGGGTGGGGCATAATGGCCGTCATGGCATCGCTGCCATGGGGTCGAATAAAAAGGCGGTTCATCCACTGTATGCGGGTGACCATCTTGATCCTTAAACGACAGTGCTGATGTCGCAACCAACCGCCGGAAACTGCGAAGCACCCTTCCCTGCCCTAGCCCACCACGATGTTGCGTTACCCATTCCTGACGTGGCTGATCCTGATGACTGCGACCGCCGTCAGTGCTGATGGTTTGCTGTTTGAACGGGACATCCGCCCGATCTTCAAGACCCATTGCTTTCACTGTCACGGCGAAGACGGCGTGCAGGAATCGGATCTTGATTTACGGCTGCGTCGTTGGATTGTTGCAGGTGGTGAATCGGGACCCTCGATCGAACCAGGTGATCCGAGCAGCAGTTTGCTGCTAGATCGCGTTTCCTCTGGAGAGATGCCACCCGGCGACAAACTGTTGCCCGAATCTGACGTCGAAAAAATCCGCCAATGGATCGCTCGGGGTGCGCCGACAGCCCGCGAGGAACCAGAGACGGTCAGTGAAGAAGACTTGATCACCGAGGAAGACAAACTCTTCTGGGCTTTTCAACCTATCGTTCGACCCAAGATTCCCAACGTCGGTGATCCGGAACTGACTCAGAACCCGATCGACAATTTCATACTGGCACGACTCGAATCTCAGGAACTGAGTTTTTCGGAGGCGGTAGATCGATATCCTTTCATGCGCCGAATCCATATGGACATCCTCGGTTTACCACCAACGCCCGAAGACGTGAAGCGGTATACCACCAACGCATCACCCACCGCAACTAAACGACTCATCGAACAGCTACTTGCGTCCCCCGCTTATGGTGAGAAGTGGGGGCGGCATTGGTTGGACATCGCCGGCTATGCAGACTCAGAAGGATACACCGAAGATGATCGCGTCCGCGAATCGGCATTCAGGTATCGGGATTACGTAATCCGCGCATTCAACGCTGACAAGAAAATGGACCAATTCATTCGCGAGCAGTTGGCCGGAGACGAACTCGCCTCATCATCAACCATATTGACCGATGACGATGTCCAGAAACTGACGGCGACCGGCTTCTTACGGATGGCAGCCGATGGAACGGCTTCGAGTGGTATCGACCAGGATCTTGCCCGCAATCAGACGATGTCAGACACAATTGAAATCGTTTCAACGTCACTGATGGGGCTGACTGTCGGCTGCGCCAAATGTCACAACCACCGCTACGATCCCATATCGCAAATCGATTACTATCGCATCCGCGCAATTTTTGAACCCGCGCTTGATTGGAAATTGTGGCGCAACCCATCTGCGAGACAGATCTCGCTTTACAGTGATGCGGAGCGGCAGAAAAAAAAGGACATTGAAAACGAAGTTGCCAGCGTCGCGGCTGCCAAGAAAAAGAAAACCGAATATTACATCAGCCTTACGCTCGAAGAAGAGCTATCCGAACTCGATGAATCATTACGTGAATCTCTGCGAACTGCTTACACAACCCCGTCTGACAAAAGAACGGCAGAGCATAAACAACTGCTGAAGGAATATCCCAGCGTCCAGAACATCAGCCCTGGCTCGTTGTATCTTTATGACCGCCGACGCGATGAACAAGCCAGAGGTCTGGACACTCTACGAAGCAAAAAAGAGCAGCAGTTCATCAACGAAACGAGACAACGGAGCATCGCGGAAGCACCGCTGGATGTCCAGGAAGCCCTACGGGACGCCACTGGAATCAAAGCATCCGAACGAAGCCAACAGCAACAGGGTCTACTGAAAAAATACCCGGCTGTTTTGGTCACCAAGTCGAATCTGGCAACCTTCAACGCCGAAGCCGCCGCTGAATTGAAAGACCTGACGGAGCGGGCGACACTGTTCCGCAAAACCAAGTCAGCGGATGACTTGAAAAGCTATACCGACCAGATTGCTGAGATACGCCAACGGATCCCAAAAGAAGGATTCATTCGGGCACTGACAGAACCCAAAGGCCATCAACCGGCGACTTATCTGTTCCACCGTGGTGATCACCAGCAACCACTTCAGAAGGTAGCGCCCGGGGGACTCTCGATCCTGCGTGCGAGTCAGGCAATAGCGCCGCAGTCAGAATCATTAGCGACCACGGGAAGACGGCTTGCCTTTGCAAAGCACCTGACAAGTGGTGATCATCCGCTTGTTGCTCGCGTGATCGTCAATCGAATTTGGGCGCAGTTTTTTGGGCGTGGCATCGTCGCATCACTCGGAGACTTTGGAAAACTTGGGGAACGCCCCACCCACCCTGAACTCCTGGACTGGCTCACCTCTGAATTCGTTCGCAGCGGTTGGCAGATGAAACATCTTCAGAGACTGATTCTTTCCTCGGCCACGTACCAACAGAGTTCAAGGCGTCGGGCATCACTGGAAGAGGTCGACCCCGACAATCTACTGTTGGGGCGAATGCCAGTCCGAAGACTCGAATCAGAAGCTCTTCGTGACAGCTTGTTGGCTGTCAGTGGAGAATTGAATCGCGAGATGTACGGGCAAGCCGTGCCAGTTCGTGAAGACGAAGTCGGGCAAATCGTGATTGGCAAGGAGATGCTTGACGGGGAACGCAAGCCCGTCAAAGGCAGCGGGCTTGGTGGACAGGAAATGCGCAGAAGCATCTATGTCCAGGTACGAAGAAGCCGACCGTTGGCTGTTTTGGAAACATTTGACGCTCCACGAATGACTCCCAACTGTTCACAGCGTTCCGTGTCCAACGTGGCACCTCAGCCACTGATGATGATGAACAGTGACTTTTCGATTCGATGCTCAGAGCGATTTGCGGAACGCATTCGCAAAGAAGTAGGACAGCAAACACCACAGCAGGCTGTTCGTGCCTGGGAACTGGCATTCGGCAGAGCACCAGAGGACGGTGAACTGCAAGCGGCCATCCAGTATCTGGAACAGCAAACCAAGTCACTACCTGACAACAAGGATCCGCTGGCGACGCTTTGCCATGCTCTGATCAGCACCAACCAGTTTCTTTACATCGACTGAGCTTCTGCATGAATGTGATCCAACAAATCGCCAGAAGACGCTTCCTGCAGCGTGGTGCACTGAATTTATCAGCCTTGGCAACCGCATGGCTGATTGGTCAAGACAAAGTCCAGAGTGAACCCACCAAGCCGGATCTGGAGCGAGCCGCTTTCAATCTTCGCCCCAAACCTCCCCATCGTGAACCACGCGCCAGGGCGATGATCTCGATGTTCATGCAGGGTGGCCCCAGCCAGATGGACCTGCTGGATCCCAAGCCGGAACTGAATCGGCTGGACGGACAGAAATTCCCCGGCAACATCAAATATGACAACGCCGCCCAAGCCAGTTCGAAAGTTCTGGGTTCGCCGTGGAAATTTTCCAGGCACGGGGAAAGCGGTATCGATATCTCGGAACTGCTGCCGCATCTCGGTGGCATTGCCGACGACATTCTGTTGGTGCGTTCGATGCATACCGGCGTGAACAATCACGGTCAATCGATTCACGCACTCAATACAGGACGATCCCAACGGGGCCGTCCATCGCTGGGCAGCTGGATGACCTACGGCCTGGGTTCTGAGACCTCTGAACTGCCAGCGTATGTGGCGATGACAGATCCCAACGGATTACCCGTTGAAGGCGTCTTAAACTGGTCCAATGGATGGTTGCCATCTCTTTATCAAGGCACCGTTATACGACCACGCGAGCCACGAATCCTGAACCTTGAACCACCTTCCCACCTGCTCGGCGAAACGCAAAATAATTATCTGAACTTTGTCGACCGATTGAACCGATCCCACCTGAAAGAACATCCGGGTGAATCAGAACTTGAAGCTCGGATAGCAAACTACGAACTGGCCGCTCGGATGCAGTCAGCGGCTCAGGAGGCACTGGATATCAAGCAAGAAACCATGGCGACCCATCGGCTGTATGGGCTGGACAAGCCTGAGACACAGGAGTTCGGCACGCGCTGCCTGATCGCCCGAAGATTGGTGGAACGGGGAGTCCGGTTCATTCAATTGTTTACCAAGAACCAATATTGGGATCACCATGGATCGATCCGTACCGCACTGCCGAAGTCCTGCATGAAGGTCGATCAGGGTGCCGCTGCGCTTGTAACTGACCTCAAGCAAAGAGGCCTGCTTGACTCAACCGTTGTTCACTGGGGCGGGGAAATGGGGCGGTTGCCAGTGATCCAGAATGACGCCGGCAATGCCAAGGTCGGTCGCGATCACAACACTTATGGTTTCAGCATGTGGCTGGCTGGCGGCGGATTCAGAGCAGGGCAGATTCACGGTGCCACCGATGAATTTGGGCATCACGCCATCAAGGACATCGTCCATCACTACGATTACCACGCAACCCTCTTGCATCTGTTTGGACTGGATCCTGATCGACTTGTCTTTCGGCGAGCAGGGCGAGAACAGAACCTGTTGGACGGACAATCTGGACAGGTCATTCCCGGCCTGCTTAGAAACAATATCTGATCTTATCGGGTGTTGGTAACCTGCCACCACTGACTGACAACGACCCCTCGAATCAATCGTCCTGCGGAACAGACTCTCTCATCGTAAACGGATCGCTGGTTACAATTGCAATCACCAATTCACTGAAACGATATCCGTTTTTTTGCAGTTCGGCGTAAGTATCATTGACCACGCAGCGGTCATGGGAAGTGAGACCGCGACCGAGACCATAAGTGAGCAATTTTTGCGTCAGGCACCGGCAAAACTGCTCTGCCTTGTTCTTGGTCAGGATCTGCATCAAATCCTCGGCACCATCAAATTTCATACCTCCGGGCAGCTCACCAGAGGCATCAATCGTGAACCTTCCATCCTGATCACGCCAGGCCCCGATTGCGTCGAAGTTTTCAAGCCCGAAACCAAGTGCATCCATGGTGCGATGACAAACGGCGCACGCCTCGTTGGAACGATGTTGTTCCATCTGTTCCCGCAACGAACCGAGAGTCTCGATTCCCTCTTCCAACTCGGGGACGTCGGCGGGTGGTGAAGGCGGTGGTTCAGCAAGAATGTTTTCCAGAATCCATTTACCCCGCTTTACTGGTGAAGTACGCGTAGGATTCGACGTCAGCATCAGAATACTGGCATGCGTGAGAACCCCACGCCGCCCCTTAGCCAACGTCACCCGCTGAAATCCGTCACCAACAACAGGTTCGAGCCCGTAATGTCGGGCAAGTCGCTGATTCACATAGGTGAAATCTGCCGTCAAGAACTCGAGCACACTGCGATCTTCGCGAATCATCGTTGCAAAGAAAAGCTCGGTTTCCCTCCGCATCGACACCCGCAACTCACCATCAAAATTGGGAAACAAATCGGGGTCAGGCATCAATCTCGAAACGTCCCGCAGTTGCAACCACTGGCCAGCAAAATTATCGACGAGTGCTATGGCTTTGGGGTCAAGCAGCATTCGTTTTGTTTCGGCGATCAACACACCACGCCTTATCAAATCACCTGACTTGGCAAGATCAAGCAATCGCTGATCGGGCATGCTGCTCCACAGAAAATACGACAACCGTGAGGCCAGCTCGAATCCATCAAGTTCTCGAATTCCATCGTCATCGTTCTGTTCAGGATCCTTCTCGACCCTGAATAGAAAATGTGGACTCGAAAGTACGGCAACAATGATGGTCTTGTAGATTTCGTCGGGTTCGCTGTCGCGTTCCCAAGCGTTACGAATGATCGTGAACAGACGGATCTGTTCCGCTTCCGTGACCGGTCGCCTGAAAGCCATCGACGCAAAGTGCTGTACATTCAGGCGAGCTGCCTCAGCCTGTGCCAACAAGTTTTCAGCTTTCGGTTGATGAGGCAAAAGCTTCTGCTTGATGGCATCGTCTTCAAAAATGCCGTCCGCGATCGTGTAGGCGGCATCGAGGTATTTTTCCAACAGGATCGGCGGCAGAGACAATACATCGCCGATGTTGTCAAATCCATCACCAACGTCATCCGACGGAAAGCTGTCAGACAGATTCAGATCCAGACCCGTGAGATCGCGAATCGTATTGTTGTATTCAGCTTTATTGAGCCGGCGAATGGTCACACGACCAGGATGTTTGTCAGTTGAACAATCAAACTTTCCCAGCTCCGCTTCCAGTGCGGACGATACTTTGGCAATCTCATCCTTGGCAGGTTGTGGTTGATCAGCAGGGGGCATTTGGTGCTCATTCACCAGCCGGATCACCTGTTCCCACAGGTCATAGTTTTCCTGCACATTGGCAGATTGTTGATATTTATCGAAGGCAATTCCCCCCTCAGATTCCTCCGTATTGTGGCATTCGAAGCAATGCGACTTCAGGAAGGGAATCACATCCCGGACGAAATTTTTGTCGAGTGAAGGGCGTTCGTCGGCATCACTGGTAACGCAAAATGTCGTCACCATCCAAAGCGTAACGAACAAGCGGTTCTTGTAATTTGATGCGTTCATGCTGACACGTAGGACTCCAAACATCCCGCAACCCACAATGGCAAATGTGGGGAAATCGCTCGGCAACCCGCCGCATTGAAATCGACTTGTTTCAGACGCAAGGCAGGGTGCAAGCCAAAGCTAAATTTAACAGAGATTGATTGTACTTGAGCCTCACCCAGACTGCGATTGGATAACCTGTCCGACATGGTTAAAAAGACGCCCATGGCTGCTAGACTCTTCTGACCCCTTCAACAGTACTGAACAGTAGATCACCAGACAATGACCACGATCTGCGACACAAAACAAACACAGGGTAACTCGCGAGGCGAACGACCCGTTGTGCTACTGAGCCCATCCACATTTTCTTGGCTCCCTTCCTGAACACATGGCTGAATTGCCGCCCAAGACTCAAATCATGACGCAGTGCATGACCAGGCAACGATCCTCCATCTCTGCCAGCAAGTGGATTCGATTTACTCAACATGAGCGGCGAACTGGAGGCATGACAAGACTCGGGGCTCACTGTGGTGCGTTCGCAGGAAGTGAACCAATTTTAATGAAGCTGGCATCGTGGAATCAACTCGTTGGTGATTAAACTGTAGGGAAGAACCGACGACAGATTCAGACGGATGCCACCATCACGAATACGATCTCTGATACGCAGGAACCCTCTGCCGGCCCTTGGCTTTTCCCAAGGGTTTGGGGTGCTTTTCTACTGGTCCTGATCCTTGCCACCTATCCCTTATGGTTGATACCGCAGGATGACAAAACGTCCTTGTCGATCCCACTGATCGCTCACGGTCTTTCATTGCCCGCCTTCGTGCTGATCTTTCCGTCCATGATTCTGCTGGTCGCTCTGGTCGCGGCGATTGTGGCTGGAAGAAGCTACCAATTTGCGTGGGCAGTTATAGCAACTTCCCTGTTTGCTTGCTTTCTGCTGGATCAACATCGACTTCAACCCTGGGCGTATCAATCATGTATTTACGCTTTGATTTTCGCCACCATGAGCCCTGCTACGGGTCGAAAATTATTGATCCCACTGGCGGCCAGCGTGTACGTCTACAGCGCTGTGGGAAAATTTGACTATCAATTCACGCACACCGTTGGTCAGGATCTGCTGGCCGCGGTCGCACGACTGATTGGTGGTCTACCCGAGAATCTTGATGCCACTACCAGGGCCCGCTTGGCTTTGTTGTTTCCAGCCGCTGAATTTGTTGCTGGACTTGGGCTTCTAGCATCGAGAACGCGTCGACCATCAGCGGTTGTTCTGATGTTGATGCACCTCTCACTGCTTGCCATCCTCGGCCCGTGGGGCTTGAACCACAGTCGCGGTGTTCTGCTTTGGAACATGATGTTGATCGCCCAGGCATATCTGCTCATGTGGCGTGAACCAAACCAACAGGGTCCATCGGCAGACAAGTCCACCATCGACAAGCCGACCATGAGTAGCGAGAAAGCTTGCTCCGTCAACAAGAGTGATGCGGGAGAATCGATCGCAAGCTGGCTTGTCAGAATCATTGTCGTTCTGGTGATCCTAAGCCCGGTTCTGGAGAGATCCGGCTGCTGGGATCACTGGACGTCGTGGTCACTCTACTCACCGCACACCAGTCGTGCCGAGATTGAACTTCATCGATCAGTCATAGGAAAGATCGACCCACATCTGGCGGAATTCCTTGAAGAAGACAAAGACGGGGATGGGTGGCAACGACTTTCGCTCGAATCATGGTCTCTTACGGACCGCTTCGTGCCGATCTATCCACAATCACGATACCAACTATCGCTCGCCAATCAGCTTTGCTCCTCCAACAACTTTGATGCTGAGATCCGCGTTAAGCTGCGTGGAGTGGCTGACCGCTGGACGGGAGAACGCAGCGAGAGTCGTCTGATCGGGCAGCGACAAATTTCGCAGGCCTGCAACGACTTCTGGTTGAACAACTTGATCACCCAGCCCTGATCGAATTTCGATTCATTGCGGAGAGTCGGCCATGTTTACCAATGTTTCAGTCAGAACTGGGTGGGATTCTTCAAATCGCTTTGCAGCACTAATGACCTGATCACTGATGACCTGATCACTGAGAGTTTCTTATTCTCGTATTTTTGGTCAAGAACGGTCTGAATTTAACTCATCATGGTTCTCAATTTTTCCACATCCACTGCATCAAGGTGATCGGATTCACGGTGTACACGGTGTACACGGTGTACAACTGCGAAAGCATCTGTGAGTACTTCGTGACTCATAGATAATTCGATTCCTGCGGATTCACAACTCTGTAATAAAGGCAGACCCGGATGGTGCGGCTCACCCAAGATCTTACTTCGACCAAGTGGATTTACGCAAAAGGCTTTCTATTCATGCTGCTGTCTGTTGTGGCAGGCTTATTGATTCTCGTTCGTACGCCCCGCTGGGACATTCTAGCTCTCCTACTGATTTGCGTATGGGCGAGTTGCCGCGCTTACTACTTCGCTTTTTATGTCATCGAGCATTATGTTGATCCCGGTTTTCGATTCAGTGGACTCTTTGACTTTGTCCGCTATTTAATGCATCGAGATCAAAAACGCGTTCCAGTGCAGGAAGACTCCGACCAATCTGCATAAAAAAAGCCCCCATCCGATAATGACGGGGGCTTTGTTTCAGGAAAAGTTACAGACGATCGTGAATCGTCCGTGGAGTCAGGTCAGACCTGCTTCCAACTGCGGTCCGCAGCACTGGTCAGCACCGCATCACAGACTCGCTGCGTTTCCTGTGCATCACGGAAATTCGGATGGGCCACTTCACCCGCTTCGATTGCCTTGAGGAAGTCGGCAACCTGATGAACAAAGGTGTGTTCATAGCCGATTTGCAGTCCGGGAACCCACCACTTATCCATGTAAGGGTGTTCTCCCCCATGATCGGTAACGTGGATCGACCGCCATCCTCGCAGCTTGTCTTCATCGCTGTGATCGAAGTACTCAAGACGGTGAAGATCATGCAAGTCCCACCGAATCGAAGCATTTTCGCCGTTGATTTCAAAGGTATACAGGGCCTTGTGCCCACGAGCGTAGCGAGTTGACTCAAACAGACCCAGCGATCCATTTTCAAAATGGCACAGGAATGCACACGCATCATCAATACCCACCGGTTCCACCTTGCCCGTTTCGGTATGCATGCGTTCCTTGATAAAGGTCTCAGTCATGGCCGTGACATCCTTGATGGAACCATTGAGCCAAATGGCGGTGTCAATGCAGTGCGCCAGCAAGTCGCCGGTGACACCGGAACCAGCGGCCGCAACATCCAATCGCCACAACGCGGCACCACCCTGCGGGACATCGTCAGAGATAGTCCAATCCTGCAGGAAGTTGGCTCGGTAATGAAAGATTCGACCGAGACGTCCTTCGTCAATCAGTTGCTTTGCCATTGTGACGGCCGGAGCGCGGCGGTAGTTGTACCAGACCGTATTCGCGACACCTGCTTTTTCCACCGCCGCAATCATCTTTTCTCCTTCTTCGGGGTTCAGCGCCAGCGGCTTTTCACACAGGATCATCTTCCCAGCTTCTGCAGCAGCGATGGCTATTTCAGCGTGGGAATTATTCGGAGTGCAAATATCAACAGCATCAATATCGTCGCGAGCTATCAGGGCGCGCCAATCGGTTTCAATGGACTCGTATTGCCACTGGTCAGCGAACGCCTGAACTTTCTCTGGACTTCGTCCGCAGACAGCTTTCAAGACAGGGCGATGTTGCAGTTCGGGGAAAAAATCATTCACCCGTTTGTAGCCGTTGCTGTGGGTTCGGCCCATGAAGCCGTAACCAACCAGACCGATATTCAGTGATTTCTGAGACATGTTTTTTTTACTCCAGTGTTCTGGATCAGAGCCAGAGAGACGGGTGAAATAATTGGATTAGCAGAGAATTCTGTACTGCGAAGATCAACGGGCCGGGAGACTGACGACGAACCCGCTGACTAACACGGCTCAGCAGGAATGTCACCCACCCTGTCACCCTGTTATTCTTCTTGGCACTTCGGATCAGCTCCAGCAACCGGAGTCGCGAACTTTGATCATGGCATCGAGGATCGTATTCCAGGTGGCCGGATTCCGAAGCGTGGAATTCGGGAACATGCAACCATCCCAGCAGATGTGCTGCATTCCGCGTTCCGTGGCACCTTCCAGCCAGTAACCGGCGCATTGTGTGATATCGAGTTTACCGTTGGGGTCATCAGCCGGGCAGTGCTTGCCTGTTTTGTCGTGAGAGCCTGCTCCGTGAACTTCCCCATCGTTCTGAGCAACATGAAAGTCAATTGTCCAGGGCCGCAGTTTGTCAGTCATCGTCTTGTAGGCAGCGCAGAACTCTTCTTCGTTGTAGCCTTCTTGCACAAGTGCATGCTCGGGCGCGTTGTATCCCAGCAGGTACAGGTACGTATGAGCAAGGTCACACTGGAAACCAAGTGATTCTGGCATGTCGACAGCTTCCAGCAGGTCCAACATGTCTTTCCAACTATGCATACCTGCCCAGCAGATTTCTCCTTCCGCCGCCAGACGTTCACCGTGATCTGCCGCAATGGTGGCGGCTTCGCGGAAAGTGGCCGCAATGGTGGCAGTATTTGCCTGAGAATCCTCACGCCATTTCTCGACACCAAATTCGGCAGAGTCGATCCGAATCACACCATACTGCCGAACACCGTGTTCATTGAAGATTTTTGCGATCCTGCACGCCTTCTTCACAGAAAGGATGAATTTCTCCCGCTGAACGGGGTCGCCCATCGCTGAGTCACCAACGGTGCCTGGCCAAATCGGCGCGACAAGTGACCCGACGGTGAAACCAAACGAGACAATTTGGTCCGCAATGCGACGCAGGTCATCCTCGCTTGCATCGGGATCCGTGTGGGGGTGGAAAAGGAAGTAGTCGATACCGTCAAATTTCTGACCATTGACTTCCGCTGCGGCAGTGAGTTCCAACATCTCCGTCAAACTGATGGGTGGTTCCTGACCTGCCTCGTCCCCCTTACCCACCAGGCCAGGCCACATCGCGTTGTGAAGCTTCGGAAAAGTATTGGGATGATTGGACATGGTCTTCAGTCAGTATTTCAGAGGGATTGGAAGAAGAAAACTGGAATAGGAACGCGTATCGTAACCTTTTCCAAATCAGAAATGGTCGATAGCGAGACAGACTCAGCTACCAGCCTTTGGCAAATCATCGTGGGTCGCAGGACCAAAGTACCGCAAACCCACCAAAGGCTCTGTCCCGGTATTCTCGATTTCAACGCCTTGCGTCGCTGCGAGATGCGAGATGTAGACTTCGTCCGTCGTGTTTTCGCCGAAACAAATCATCGCGGGTGTTTGCAAATCGAGCGCCCCAATTCGACCGCGCCCTTGCACCGTGATCCAACTGCTGGCACCCGGATCCTGCAAGGTACATTTTGCGCCTGGTTGAATCGTCAATTCCTTGGCACTGAATAACTGGCGGCCATCAACGGTTCCATAGACAATCCACAGGTCTTCAAAACCATCACCGCTTCGATTGTCATCGCGAACAGGTTCAAGATAATTGGTCTGTTTGAAATGAGTGTCGACATTCTTGTCCCAGTCAAGTTGTCCGACGATGAAGTCAAGATCCTGATGCTTATCTTCTGGCATGTCCTTGACGAGCAATGACCACGGTACATACCTGCCCTCAACGATAGACTGGTACATCCCGAATACATCACTGCCCCACTGTGGTTCATACGTGCACAGCGATCCAGGGGCGTGCAGAACACCCGGTGGAATCAGCCAACCGGTTCCTCGCTTCAATCGGTACGCGCGACTGAGATCCAGCATACCGTTGTCGCCGGAATTCCAGTTCTCGAGACAACGACGAACATCTTCAGGCTGAGTCCCGGGTTCGAGTCCCATGAAGGTGTATGCAAAATTGTTGTCGACATTATTTAACTGGGGTGGGAAGTAATAACTTTCCGGTTTCCCCTCCTGTCCCACCAAGGCAGCATCCTCGAAGCTTTGGTGCATGTGGTGGGGAATCGGACCCATGTTGTCAAAGAACTTCGAGTACACAGGCCAACGCTTGTACTCGTCGAAGATTCTGGCACCCACAAGGTCAGCACCCCGTTCGGAAACAGCATCGCGGAGCAAGAATTTCTGCCCTTCGAAAAGGCAAAAACTGAGCCCCTCGTGCCAGACACGTCCTTCATTGGCTGCTTCTGTCGTGCTGCCAAACCAACGTTCATCGATGCCGCCGCGGTCAGCACCAAATCGATAGTAATCGCCGGGATGAAGCTTGATCCGACGACCGGGATGCAAGAAGGACCGTGGCACCCATGTAGGTGTCAGCCTCAACAGACCCTGCCCCGCATCCAGAGCTGAATCGAGAATCCCAGCGACACTGTCGCCCTGAATCAAACCTTCGTCCAATTTGACGTTACTCATCGGTATTTGACTTCACTCAGCTATTTAGAGGATGTTTTTCGGGAAGACGGGAGCTATCAGAGCCACTCGGTAGCCAGCGTCGGGGTTAAATGTTTTATTAGCTGGATGCCCCGCGTACAAGAACGTCGGGAATGTCACAATCTTTTCAGTGAAAATAATCTTCCGGTACCCCGTGAAGACCAAATCGAGCGTTACCACCAGTCCAACGATCTTTTCATGTCGACCAAATCCAGTGCTCACCGTTCCCTCGCGTCCAGAATCCCCAGCATTGAGTGGGACGAAGATTCGCCTCTGACTATGAAAATCGAGACCAGAGAAGGCGAAATCAGCACCAGACACGGACGTTTTTCGGGGGGTGCGGCTGACCGGGTCGAGGTTGTCGAAGTCGATACTGGTGCAATTCGCGTCATGATTCTGCCAACGCGTGGCATGTCGATTTGGCGGATGGAGGCGAGCGGCATTCGTTTTGGCTGGCAATCACCGGTTTTTGGACCGGTACATCCATCACAGGTCCCGATTTTTGATCCCAGTGGCATCGGTTGGCTGGAGGGATTTGACGAGTTGCTGGTCCGCTGTGGGCTGGAAAGCAATGGCGCACCGGAACATGACTCGCAGGGAAACCTGATCCATCCGCTTCATGGTCGAATTGGAAATCTGCCCGCTGATTCTCTCGCAATTGAGTACGACGAGGCCTCAGGCCGGCTCGAGGTGATCGGCGAGATCATGGAATCGCGTCTGTTCGTTAAGCGTTTGCGATTACGCAGCCGAATTCGTTTTCGAGCTGGCAGTGCCGAGGTGGCCGTCCTGGATGATGTGACAAATGAATTGTCCTCACCAACATCGATCCAACTGCTGTACCACATCAACGTCGGAGCACCGGTTTTGGGCGAGGGCGCGACACTAGAGGCGCCGATCGAATCACTCGCACCCAAAGACGCACTTTCGGCCAGCGAAATTGAAACATGGAACACGTTTTCCGACCCGGAGGAAGGTTATGCCGAACGTGTTTACTTTGCCCGGTTACGCGCTGACGAATCGAGTTCCACCACTGCCATGCTCAAGGCCGCCAATGGAGAAAAAGGTCTGGGCATCACTTTCAATACCAATGGACTGCCCCGATTCGTTGTCTGGAAGAACACTGGGGCAGAAAGTGACGGCTATGTCACCGGGCTGGAACCTGCCACCAATTACCCCAACACGCGATCATTCGAAGAGAAGCAGGGGCGGACTGTCGAGATCGCGGGCGGTGCTACTGCTTCGTTCCGGGTCAAGCTGATGCCGCTGACCACCGCCGCACAAGTTGAAGAAGTTTCGCGGCAGATACAAACACTGCAGGGAGACGAGCCCGCAGATATCCACCTGCAACCCAGACCAGGCTGGTCTCCCGGGGCATGAGTGGCAACGCCGAAGCAAACCGCAACAGAAAGATTACTTCACCTTCACGCCATCAATCTTGAAGATTGCAAAATGACTGGCCCCGCGTGGCCCCACCCCGTTGGGATACTTGTACTTTTCGGTATCAATCTTTAATTTGCCTTCGACCGTCACGGGCCGCGTAACAAAGTCCGTCGTCTTGCCAGGCACCATTTCTATGATCACGCAATCGAACAGGGCTGCGCCCGGTCCGAAGCAACATTCCTGATTGTCACGGACGAGGACAAACTGATCGATGTTGGTTTCCTTGAACAGAGTGCTGGGCAGGATATAACCGCGCAGCTTGACATACACACCATCAAGTTTCTTGACATCGTCCGTCAGCATGGCTGGTTTGAAGCTCGCATCTTTTTCAATTTTGAATTGCAGATCATCAAAATTGATGTCGCCCTTGGCTCGCGAGGACTGACTGCTTTTGCGGACTTCGACCTTGGTTCTGGTATCAGGTTTTCCTGCAACCGGCTTGTCCTGATCACTGGTCTTTAGATCTCTCGTCTTTGCCGTTTGGCCTGTCGCCTTCACGTTCTCCTGAGAGTTCGCCGACTGCGCCATTGCGGCCCACAAAATGGAACTCACGATCATCGTGGAACGCAGAAATATCATGATTAGCTCGAGAGTGAATGTCAGCCGACTTGTTACACCACCACCATTATACCCTGCGGTGATGTGCGGCGAACACATCAAAGTCAGCACCGGAGTACCTCAGCGAATCTGATCGACTTTCATTCGATAAAAGACGTTGTTATCGAAGTCCGTTACTTGCTGGGGACCTTGGTTGAGCATGAATGTCCCGGCCAATTTTTTCTTCGTCAGACCCGCCTTCGTCGTTTGCCCGTTGAGCAAATTGATCTCAATCATGTCGCTGCTCTTGGGCTGGCCCCCAAAGCAACAGGTTCCAAGATCGGGAACCAAAATGAAACGCTTCAGTAAACCGCTACCCGAAGAAGGGTGGATATACCCCTTGAGAAAGATAGCGTTGCCGTCGAGTTCAAAAGCTTTTGAACTCGGTTTATCCTGCGCCGCACTGGATGCCTGCTGCAATTCCCAAAAATGGACACGGGTGTACCCGTCGGGAACCTCCGTCAGATAGATGTAGCTGTGCATCGATACGCCACCGACCACCACAAGCAGATTCAACACGACCCCGGTAGTCGCCAAAGCATGACCTGCAAACTCCTGCGGAAATCGTTTGATCTGGCGGTAGCCAAGAAATCCCAAGATTATGCCGAGCAGGGAAAAACCCAGACCGGGCCAGAAGAAAAATCCGAACAAGGCGGCAAGAACCGCACACACCACCGAAGCGATCGCTACCGAACTTAGCGCCCGATAGGGAAACTCCACCTCATCTCTGGCGGAACTCATCTGAACATCAGCTGACATTTTTCTATTTCAACAACATGGCACTCGGCAGAGCGGCGACTCCACTCATAGTCGATGACTATCCTCTGGCTGGCTGGGCTCCACCGGAGAGCAGAAGAAACTGGACAATCATGACAGTCGCCAACGCAAGTCCCAATACGTAAGTCAGTCGCCAAGGGTTCATTTCCTGTCCCGACGATGGGGCTTGAGCAGTAGCCAGAGGCCCGGTTGCCGCGATTGGCTGGCCCGGCTTGGCAAGAATGCCCTCGTCACCGAAACCACCTTTACCGAAACCACCTCCTGAGGCGGAAAATCCACCGACCAGTTTGCTGTCACTTTTACGATCCAGAGAGGAATTCGAATCCGACTTGCCCGTCTCACGACTGGGGACTGGGATTGAGAAGAACGTGTTCGCACGTCGGACGCTCTCGGGGTCCACTTCTTCCAATTTTTTGAGCGCTTGCTTGGCTTCTGGCAAAGGGCAAGCACGCAGGTAATTCACAACGGGAACCCGTACCCAATTATTGTCGGGATCCGCTTTGATGAACAAATCGACGAGTCGATTGATCTGGCTCCAATCACTCCAACGGGCCAAGTCGGGAATAACCAGATCAGCCAGATCCTTACGGTCCAGCACATGGTGCAAAGATTCGACCAGAGCACTGCGGGGAATCACGTCTCCCTCTGTGCCGTGGAACCTGACTGCCATGATGGCCGCGTAGGTATCGGCATAGGGTGCTTTGCCGTTGTCAAGAAAGAGCTCGTTGACCAATGGCAACCCATCCTCACCGGCCAAGGTCAGATAGCATGCGATCAACGCATCAAGCCCACCACGCGTGCTCTTCTGAGTGCTGCGTAGCATTTTTTCGAGGAATGGCAGATCCTTTTCGTCACCACAAACGCCCAACATCGTCAGGTACAGTCGTTTGCGGTCGGTTGCCATTTCTGGGTCACCAATCCAGCGTAACAATTGCTCGCGATCCATTTCAGGAGCAAGCTTCTTGATGCCATCGTATGGGGCAACCGCGAATTCATCGTAGGCGTCTCTAGCCAACATCGATTCTTCATCCTGCAGGTAGTCGTGATAAAAACGCAATCGTTGCAGAGAATCGTCTGGTAATTCGGTGATTCTACCAATGTACTTTTCGGCTCGCGTGCTAACTGGCAAACAGGACCATTGCAGGTCCGGAGGATCGACCCCCGACAGCATGAATCGGCGACCAACACTGACTTCACCGTAATAGATTGCTTTGACTTCCTGGCCCACCTTGATCAAATCGGAGCCCTTCAACACCTTTTCGACCTTCATCAGCACTTCACCCGTTTCCTTGTTGCGGGTCAGATCGCTTTGCAAGGAGGTGGCGATCACCACGGCATCCATGGCTGCCATCTCTTGTCTGAGCGTCTGAGAGACGGCATTGCAAAAGGGACAGGCCCATGCCAACAAACTCGATGTAGCACCGAACAGGATCAATAGGACGATAACAGTCAGCCGAATCGGGGAATGCGATACGAGCATGCGATATACCACGGGGCAAAGGAAAGGATGCAGACCCGTCAGCTCCTAGTTCCTAGGATCATGGGGGTCTTACGATCATTCACGCCGCCGTTCCTGAGGATCGAGCGGGGTGGTTAGGTAATCATAGGTGGCTGAGACGGTCGATGAGAAGTCGTTCTGGTGTTTAGTGAACGGCTTCCCGAGAGTTTTTCGCAGCACAATCCACCCCTGAACGGCTCAACCGATGCTACCCAACATGCCGATAGTGACGGTACGTCGGGTTGTGTTGCCGAGCTCAAAAGCGGATTACGTCTTGTTTTAGGCGTAGAATCGCACTTTTGTGAACCTCGAACACCGCGATCCGACAGCCGGTGCCAAACCGCTGAAGACTCAGTGTGTCAGCCGATGGTCCCGGAATTAGCCAAATATTCCCGCGATACTCGCCCCTAACGTGGCGAGATCGTACGTCTCGAGGGGGAACGCAGTGATGCTTCGTCATCTTTTGATCGCCGCCGTACTGTCCTGCAGTTACGTCGCTTTGTCTGACACCGTTTCGGCTGACCAGCGGGCCTATGGTCGTGCTTGGGGTGGTCAGCCGGATTTCCGTGATTGGAATCGCTTTTACCACTATCCGTACGTCTACTATCCCCAGAATTTCTGGGGTCAGGACTACTTCAAGAGTAGTGACAGCTTGTATCACCGTTATCCGCCAGAGATGCGGATTCCCGTGTACAACAAGAAGTGGCACAACTATTACCCGAGCAGTCGCCGGTTCCACACCGGACACCACTTCATCCTCGATGTCTTTTAGAGGCTTCGTCATCTCACTCGGCTGATGAGCTTGAAGTGCTGTAACTGGTGAATTCGCTGGTCAGGCGTTTGCTGTTTATCACATCAACCGATTTCGCTGGCGGAACCGATGGCATCTGGAACCGGAATCCGGCCGTTTGCGCGGCTGTTAGACAAATCGAAAGCACCGGTATGGGCGATCAGCCCGACCGGTAAGCTGATTTATTTGTCATCCGGCTGTAGTGAATGGCTGGGGGTTGAGTGCGAGTTGCTGCTGGATCGTCGCTCGGTTGCCGGTGCGCCGATATCCAATGACCGACTCGATTTGATCGCGGCAGCACTGGCGCCACCTGCGGAACTCTCTGGGCGGGGCACCGCATCCCTGCGGATCACCCCCCCTATCGTTGATCAACACCGCGGAACGAACCGGGAAGTCCGATTCGTACGGCTCGGCGATGGCGATGCTGCACTCGTGATTGCCGTCGCGGGAAATTTTGACGATCGGGTGCCCGACCCAGAATTGAAGGATGCGGTTGCAATACGGCAACAACTTGATTCTTGGAGGCGTCGCAACGCCACAATCGCGACAAACATCACCGCTGGTACTTCGAATCTTGCCAGACGCCTGCGCCGCCGCATGCTGGTTGCGTCATCGATCCGAACGGATGTCGGATTCTTTGGACCGCCTGGTTCCGGTGGCGAGTCGATTCTGGCACGGATTCACGAACTATCTGCCCCGGGAGAAAACCTGGTCAACGTAGAAGGTCCTCTGATGGATTCTGAACTTCTCGACGCCACCCTGATGCCTGCTCTGCATCATCTGGCGGAAGCCAAGGAAGCCCGTGTCACCGCGCTCGTTCGAGGCTTGGATGAAATGCCTTTCGAAGCTCAACAGCGGTTGGCCAGCTTGCTGGATACTTTTTCAGGCCGTCTGAGACTGTTGGCCATGTGTGGAACACAACTGCTGGAATTGAACGCTCACGAAGACGACGTTATCAGTGAAACGCTGTCCTTGGACGAAGAGAGGGCACGTGGCTTGTGTCCTCAACTGATCGATGTAATCAGCTCGCTGACTGTCGTGAACCGTGAATTGGCTGCTCGGGTCGAAGATGTACCTATGATGGCCACCGCGATGCTTGATGCCCGGCACGCGGCAGGTGAGGGTCCTGCTGAAAGAATCAGCCGCGCTGCTCTTGATGCTTTGGTGATCTATCCATGGCCGGGCAATCACGAGGAATTGGAGGATGCCATCCGCTATGCGATTCGAACAGCGACCGGAAGCATCATCGCCGTCAAACACTTGCCGCTGGCAATCCGTTCCTACCAACCGGGTGCACCCCTGAAACGTGCCAAGCACATTAAACTGTCGCTTGATGATGCCCTTCAACGATATGAATTACGTTTGATTCGGGAAACACTCGAAGCGGCTGATGGCAACCGGGCAGAAGCGGCCCGGCGGCTTGGGATCAGTCGGGCACGGTTGATTCGTCGCCTCGACGAACATTCGCCAACAAGTCTGCCACGCAAGGAATCCCGCTGAATGGACTTGTCCTTGGTTGATCCCGGCGTGATCCGTCCTTGGCTAATCTGCGAGGCTGGCGGCCGATGGCTTACTGCCGTCCGACGATTTGGAGCAGAAATCGTCCCGCCGGAACTGGTCCCAAACATAGAATCAGCCGAGCGAGATCAAGTTCTTGCCAAATTGGCCCGACCGGTACCCTCGATTGTGTTGTGGGAAACCCGCCGAGAATCTCTTGCCTTGAGCTGCGATTCATTAGCCCGGACAGCGGATCTGAATCCGCGAACACTGCAAATTGTTGCCTGTCACCAGCTCAGTCATCGGGAACGACTGTGCCTGACGCCCTACCCTGTTTCTGCCATGGTCGAGCATCCCGAAGACTTGACTCGTCTGACCCGAATGATTCACCTCCACTTCGCAAGGTGGACCCAAGTCATAGACTAGGCTACCCGGTTCATCGATCTGGTTGGCACCTTTCATGAATCAGGGGAATTGGCCCCACGGATCCAACGATCAGTACATGACTCCTGAGATAGATCAAATACAGTGACTTTCCTCACTGTTTCAGTTCCGTTAGCTCGCCTCCCTGCCAATCGAATAGATCTACCCTATTCGTCCTGAAACACTGCAAACACTGCCTTCTAACAAGGTTACAAGAGCAATCATGAGCATCCTGTCCATCGAAATTGTGCGGAACGCTGTTGCCGATCACCCTGATCCCGAGACGGGACGGCCACTGGATTCCATGGGCCAAATCAAGAATGTAACGGTGGATGAGAACCGTGCCGAAATCACCGTTGGACTGACGACCCACAGTGCACCGATGGCCGATGAACTGTCAGACGTGTTGAAATCGAAAGTGGTTGCGGTCGCACCAGGCAGCAAGGTCAACGTCGTGTTCGTTGATCACCCGCGTCCACCAGCGCGCGTCGGCCAAATCGCACTCAAGGCAAAGAGCGTGATTGCTGTGGGGAGTGGTAAAGGAGGTGTTGGCAAAAGCACCGTCGCAGCATCCATCGCATTGACCTTACGTCGCTTTGGTTCCAAAGTCGGTTTGATGGATGCAGATGTCTATGGTCCCAGCATACCCCACCTGCTCGGACTTTCGGGGCGACCAGCGTTAACAGCACAAAAACGCATTGAACCAATCAAGCTCGGAAATGACCTACCAGTCATGTCGATGGGTTTTCTTGTCGAACCTGACCAGGCAGTCATTTGGCGAGGCCCTATGTTGCATGGTTCGATCAACCAGTTTCTCGGTGATACGGATTGGGGCGAACTTGACTATTTGATTATCGACATGCCACCAGGCACGGGTGATGTTGCCTTGACCCTGTCACAAGCACTTCCCTTGGCAGGTGCCGTCATCGTATGCACGCCTCAGGAAGTTGCTTTGCTCGATGCAATGAAGGCGATCAGCATGTTCCGCAAGGTCGAAATTCCAATCCTTGGGATGGTCGAGAACATGAGTGGCTTCCAGTGTCCTGACTGCGGCAAGACCTATGACATTTTTGGCAAAGGTGGCGCACGGAAAAAAGCAGAAGAACTGAGCGTGCCGTTTCTCGGTGGACTTCCGATCGACGTCACGCTTCGCACAGCAGGGGACGAGGGCAAGTTGGCCGAAGTGATCGAGACCAACGACACATCACGGGCTCCTTTGGATGCGATCACAAAAGCTGTGGTGCGTGAGTTGGCGATACGAGCAGCCAATCAACCCCCCAAAGTCAGCCTACCCACCCTGTGACGCACCCTGTGGGCATCCGCCAAGTTTCAGGTGGAGAGGGTCTGCAGGAGCATGAAAACCGCCTGAGCATCTATCAGGTGGCAACAACGGTCCTGTATGCCTCGGCAGACAGGTTTTGGGTATCACACGAGTAGCTCCAGCAATGTAATCCGCTGATTTTACGTCCCTCGAGCAGTCAAAAGCGGAAAGCCGCGTCAACGTCGCACCGGAACTGACCCTGAAACGGGCCAAAATGGCGAGCCCGCACAAAACGGATAGCGCATGAAAAAAGCCGCATCAGAACAACGCTCTGACACAGCTTTTTTTATTTGTAACGATTCAGTCGAAACTGAACTGATACGCAACCTAGCGACGCTTCTTAGCAGCTTTCTTTTTGGTAGAACGCTTCTTAGTAGCCTTCTTGGTTGCTTTTTTCTTGGCGGCTTTTTTCTTAGTAGCCTTTTTCTTAGTAGCTTTCTTCTTAGTAGCTGGCTTCTTAGCAGCCTTTTTCTTAGCAGCCTTTTTCTTAGTTGCTTTCTTCTTAGCAGCTGGCTTCTTGGCGGCTTTTTTCTTAGTCGAACGCTTTGCAGCCTTCTTCTTAGTAGCCTTCTTCTTAGTAGCTGCTTTCTTCTTTGCTTTCTTCTTGGCCACGTTCTTCCTCCGCTGAGAAAGGAAACGTTGGCGAGTCCTCGTGACTTTTAAAGCAACGCTCTAGAAGCCAGCGGCCACGGCTCACCAACCGTCATTGGTAGTTGAATCTCAGAGCTTTGATGTCCAACATCTTCCCGGCTCATCCTTTCAACCGTTTGAAACTGGCCGTAACTTTACGCGCTTCTGAAGATTACGCAACATCTTTTTGCGAAAAAAGTGGTTGCGTAAGAAAAAAAATTGGTTACGTGATTGTCTACTTTCCAACTCACTGAGCCAATTCTCACGCAGGAAGACGTGCAAAACAGACATCCGTCGCAGAAAAAAAGCACTGTGAACGTGCATGTCACACCATTCAATAACTCATCCGATTACTTTGTTGAATCGCTTGATAGTTTGTCCATGCGAGCATCAAAAAAAGCAGTCCTAGATACGTTCGGTCCTTTGTAAAACCATAATAACCAACAACGACTGCCACGATCACGCTCATCCACAGCGCTTGCAGAATGTTACCGCCGAACAACTGCACGACCGATCTCATCACCTGCCCACCATCCAATGGCATGACCGGAATGAGATTCAGCAGTGCCCAAAGAATGCTGGGGAAGATGTAGAAGGTCACTAACGCCAACAACCCGGGACTATCGATGATTTCACCATCCATGACGTAGGGAATTTCATGGAAAATTTCCGGCATGAAGCCGAAAACCAGCAGCTGATAACCGGCCAGTTTGACAGCCGCAACGACCAACAGGCCAGATGCGATTTGAGCCAACGGCCCCGCAAGTGAAATCCAGATGTTTTGTTGAGGGCTCAACTGTCCAAAAGAGCTGTCGCGATAGCTGCTTCTTGGAATCGCCATCCCACCAAAGTGGTACAGGACGATCGACGATTCGATTCCGTAACGGCGAAAAGCAAGGGCATGGCCCAATTCATGGATCACAATGGAAACCAACAGACAGGCCGACCAGACCAGCAACAACGGAAGCAACCCCAGGCTAGCCGCACCCAGCAAGCCATCCATCTTCTGCGCCAGGCCATAACCAAAAACAAGGGCTGCCAGCCAGAACGTCCAAGACACACGAATCGGAATGCCAAACAGTTGGAAACGCAGATCATAGGGCGAGATGGCTGGTTCTTGCAGGAACATGATTTAGGTGACCAAAGCCGGGGTGTGGCAGAGAAGGAATGGTTCAGTTGGAAAACAGTCTAACTATTTCCCTGTTAAGAATCGGCAGACGCGGACAGAAACTGAACCGTGTTCGCCACCTGATGAACGATCATCGATTCGTATTCCGAGTGGGAACGTGTCCAACGTTGCAGTCATCACATTCCGCACGCTGATTTACCTCTTGCTGCTACTTTAAATTTGCGATCAGGAACGCCCAAAGATCAGCATATTCATCGATGCGTTTGCTGACAGGTGTACCTGCCCCATGACCTGCACGTGTTTCGATTCTAATCAAGGTGGGGTGATTGCATCCTTGCGCTGCTTGAAGCGCCGCAGCGAACTTGAAACTATGTCCCGGAACAACTCGGTCATCGCGTTCGGCGGTGGTAACCAGAGTGGCGGGGTAACAAGTCCCTGACTTCAGGTTGTGCAGCGGTGAATACGACAACAGATTATCAACCTGATCTTCCTCATCACTGCTTCCATACTCAGTCGCCCAAGCCCAACCAATCGTAAACTTGTGATAGCGCAACATATCCATGACGCCAACTGCAGGTAGACAGGCACCAAACAGATCAGGACGTTGCGTCATCACCGCGCCAACCAACAAGCCACCATTGCTGCGTCCCTGTAACCCCAACCGCGATGGTTGTGTGTAACCCTTTGCCACCAGATGCTCTGCTGCCGCGATGCAATCGTTGAATACGTTTTGTTTCTTCAAACGCATGCCATCTTCATGCCACTCCCGGCCATATTCTCCACCACCTCGAAGATTGGCGACAGCATAAATTCCACCACTCTCTACCCAACCGACAATGGCAGGTGAAAAAGAAGGCGTGATCGAAATATTGAAGCCACCATACCCGTATAGCAATGTTCGATTCAAACCATCCAGTTTCGAACCTTTCTTACGAGTCACAATGATCGGTACTGTCGTACCATCCTTGCTCTTGCAGAAAAGCTGCTCTGTGACGAACTCATCAACTTCAAAGTCCACATCGGGTCGCCGCCACAAAGAGATATCACCACTGGGAAGATCAACCCGATAAATGGATGCGGGTGTCACGTTGTTGGTGAATGAAAAGAATGTCTCCTCTGCATCACGTTTGCCGCCAAAACCGCTGACCGTACCGACACCCGGTAACTGGATCTCATCCAACAGTCCCCCATCAATTGTGTGCCGCGTGACTTTGCCGCGTGCATCCTTTAGCCAACTGGCGTAGAAAACCGACCCAAAAAGATTTGCCCCTTCCAAAACATCTTCGGTTTGGGCAATCACTTCTCGCCAGGCACTGCGGTCAGAATCGACGGCCGAAACAGCAATCAAGCGACGCTTGGGAGCTTCGTGATCTGTCAGGAAATAGAGCGTATCGTCAACCGAGGCAACCCATTCGTATTCTGCATCGAAGCCAGTGATCAGTGGGACCACCTTGGCGTCCGCCTGACCTAAATCCTTGATGAATATCTGTGACTTCGGTTCACTCCCTTTCCAGTTCTGAATGATCAAGTACCGACCATCGTCGGTCACCTCTGGTGAGAATCCCCATTTTGGGTGATCTGGACGCTCAAGAATCAACTCATCTTTAGTTTGTGGTTCGCCCAGTCGGTGAAAAAACAGGCGTTGGTTCTCGTTGGTACCGGTAAGTTCCTGCCCCTCTTGTGGTTCGGCGTAACGTCCGTAAAAAAAACCACTGCCATCGGGCATCCAGGCAATACTGCTGAACTTGACCCACTGAACCAAATCATCCAGGTCATTGCCCGATTCAACATCCCGTACTTTCCATGTGCGCCAGTCACTGCCACCGTCTGCCAAGCCATAGGCGAGTAATTTGCCATCATCACTGGCCACCGCACCAGCCAAAGCAATCGTGCCATCTTTGCTAAGCGTGTTGGGATTCAACAGCATTTTGCGGGGCGCATCGAGTGCTGTCGCCTTGTAATACACACTTTGATTCTGAAGTCCATCATTGTGAGTATAAAAATAGGTCTTGCCACGATGGCTTGGCATGCCAAAGCGTTCGTAATTCCACAATTTCTGCAGACGTTGCCGCATGACTTCCCGCGCAGGAATTGATTGCAAATACTTTTGAGTGATCTTGTTTTCGGCAGCAATCCACTCAGCTGTTTCTTTGCTTTCGGTATCTTCCAACCAGCGATAGGGATCTTTGACCTTCCGTCCGTGGTAATCATCCACGACGTCGAGTGCCTTGGTTTCGGGATACTTCATTTTGCTATTGCTAGTATTGCTGGACTGCTCCTGAGCCAGAACAGCTCCGAAACACAGGGTGGTGAAAGTAACAAGTGACACCAAGCAGCTAAAACGGTGTAAATTCACTCAGAGAATCCTTAATCAGAAAAAAAAATCGGGATCTTGGTCGCGGTCATCGGAACCGCGTGCCCCACAAGATAACCGAGTTGAGAAAAAGGAACGCATTGTCAGGGGCACAAAATCCGTCTTCGCTGGTCATCAGACCCTCGAGCCAGTCACCGCGATTGCAAATCGATCGACAACCCATGTTGTTGGTCGCCGTGGCAGCAGTTTTGGGGGTACTTCTCGATTCGACATGTTACGACGGCAATTCAGCTGTTGAGCGATCAGTTTGGAGGCATTGTTGGTGCATTGCAGCTTTGCTTTGTTTGGCAACGATTGTGCGAGCAAGCCCTGCCGTGCGTCGGATAGTCGCGGTGCTGGTATTTCTGCCGTTTGCAGGTTTCCTGCACAACCACCGAGCAGATTCGTACGCCAATCGATCGATTCAAAACTACCTGACCGCGACAGAGCAGCCCACAGTCATTCGTGGAACCATTGATCAGCCGGCAATCCTGCGAACTCACGGATCTCGACGCACCCTGGGCAGTCGTCACCGTTCGCCGTTGCAAACGCAACTGGAAATTCAGATCGCTGAACTGAGGGTCGGTCAGCGTTTTCAATCCTGTGATGGTCGAGTCTTGATCGTCGTCGAGGGACAGTGTCATGACCTGCTGCCAGGGGATGCGATCGAAGTATACGGAAAGCTTTGCCGATTTAACTCACCCAGCAATCCTGGCGAGCGAGATTTGCGTTCCATCTACCGTCGCCGCGATCTGCAGGCCCGTGTTGATGTCGCGAATCCTCAGCAAATTGTTGTGATGCCTGAAACCATTCAATGGAAAAACAGAATCCATCGCTGGATCGCGAGGCTGGCGATCCGAGGGCGTCGCGAGCTGATGCAGCACACAACTGATGCTACTGGTCCACTAGCAGTCGCAATGGTGCTTGGACAACGCGATTACATCGATAACACAACCCGAGATTTGCTTCTGGTGACAGGAACAGCACATTTGCTGTCAGTCAGTGGATTGCATTTGGCAATCTTTGTAGTCTTGGCAAATTTCCTGGCGACCATCTTACGCTTGCCAATGCGACTGCGGATTAGTTGCATCATCATCTTATGTCTGTTTTACACAGCACTGACGGGTGGCCGCCCTCCTGTAATCCGCGCTTCCATACTGGTCGGAAGCTTCCTGATGTCAGTTTGGCTGCGGCGCGTAAGTCAGCCCATCAACACGTTGTCGGTAGCTGCCTTTATCCTGATCCTGCTAAACCCCGATCATATTTTCAGCATCGGAGTACAACTCTCGTTTCTGGCAGTTGCCACATTGATTCTGTGTGGGCAGAGATCTGCAAGCCACGAACCTCTTGATGAATCTGAACGTCAAGATGAACGACTCACAGAATTGATGGACAGTGGTAAAAATCGAATATTTTTGTTTGCCAGGCAACTGATGAACATGCTGGGGAAAATGCTGTGGTTCAGTGCTTGTGTCACCTTGGTATGCCTTCCGCTCGTCTGGTACCAATTTCACGTTGTCTCGCCCATCAGCCTGATCGTAAACGTGATTCTGGGACCCTGCCTGTTTGTGGCCTTGGCCGCTGGATTATTAGTCATTGCTACCGGCATGCTTCATGACTCGCTGGCCATCGTTCCCGGATGGATTTGCAGCGTGACCCTTGACTGGATGCAATGGGTAATGACTGTGGCAGCCCGGATTCCTTATGGCCATGCTTGGTTACCATCCCCGCCGGGGTATTGGATCGTTGTATTTTACATATTGCTCGCAGCCTCTTTTTTGTTTCGTCCCGTCCGCAGATGGGATGCATGGTTTCGATACCTGTGGATTGGAATCTGGATCCCCGTTGCCTACCTGCTAGCTACGGTAGGGCGTGGTGTGCCGGCAGAGACACTCGAAGGAACTTTTCTCAACGTTGGCCACGGAACATGTGTGATTCTTCGCATGCCACAGAATGAAGTATGGCTCTATGACTGTGGCCGACTCGGAAATGAATCCTACAGCAGCGCGGGGATTGATACAGCGCTTTGGTCGATGGGCGTCACACAACTGGATGGAATCATTCTTTCACACGCAGATTCGGACCACTTCAATGCCCTTCCTGGAATCCTGCAACGATTCCAGGTGGACCGGGTGATCACTCCGCCAGGCATGCTAGCTGAGTCGGAACCGGCGTTGATTCCGATCCGGGAAGCAATGCAACGTTTTCAGATTGACGTTCTGGAGGTCAACCGAGATGCGATCCCGGTTAACTTTCCTCAAATCTTTCGTGTGTTACATCCGCCCTTGAAACGGCTCTCGGGCAGTGACAACGCAAACAGTCTCGTGTTACAGATCGACTGGCAGGGCAACAGCGTGATCTTGCCTGGTGATCTGGAGCCGCCCGGAACTGCGATGCTGATCAACATGCCACGACCAAAACCTGGAGGCGTTTTGATGGCGCCCCACCACGGCAGCTTGAGAATGGAGGCGGCCTCGGTTCTGCATTGGGCGCGACCCCAGAAAACGGTCGTCAGTGGTGGCCAGCGGGCACGAAAGCCCGAAGTACGTGAGATGCTATCAGCTCATGGATCGGCCGTTCATATCACCGCAGTTGCCGGGGCGATTCGAGTTCGAATTGGGAAACATGGTGACGTTGATATTCAAGAATGGAGTTGTGCGGGTTGGTAAGACGACAATCCAGCGCCAAACTAGAGTGAAAAGTTGACCTGCGCCCTGACAACCTTTCCAGAACGTGTACGATTGATAGTTCGCTACAGTAACGATCTTCACCCTCCATCCCATCTCAAATTACATGCTCGCCTTTCTCAGCGAGATTTCGGTCACCTGTGTCTTCGCCAGCTATTTCACAGTGCTGGTGCTGGAACTACTACGATTCTTTGGACGCATTCCCGGCCGTGGCCTGTTTGTGATTGCAATGATGTCGGTCGGACTGTTCACTCACGTCTGCTATTTGATGCTGCAGGCAACGGCGTTAGAAGGCATGGAACGAGGCGGCAACGAAGTCGGACTATTGGCCACCTGGTCAGATTGGTCACTTTTGCTGGCACTTGGTTTGGCGATCGCTTTCTTTGTACTGTACCTGCGACGCCCCGATACGATCATCAGTTTCTTTTTTCTGCCCGCCGTCATGGGCCTGCTGGGCCTAGCGTTTGCTCTGAGAGATCGTCCGCCGTTCAGCCGCACGGAAGCAGTCGAAGTATGGCGCTCAGTGCATGCCATCGCCATGATGGTGGGTTCGATTGCCGTCCTGATCGGATTTCTTGCAGGGATCATGTATCTTGTGCAATCGCGCAGGTTGAAACAGAAACGTGCTGGTTCGTCTTTCAGACTGCCAACCTTGGAATCACTCGGTCGGTTGAACCGACGCTGTCTTGTTGGAAGCACGATTGCGGTCGGGATTGGGCTGATAGCTGGGGTCGTGATGAACTTGAACCGGTGGGGTCATGTTGGTTGGACTGACCGCGGAGTGCTGCTAAGTGTTCTGTTGCTGGTTTGGTTATTGGGCGCCACGGGACTTGAGTTCTTCTATGCGCCTGCCAGTCACGGACGCAAAGCAGTTTATCTGACGCTGGCGAGCCTCGGTTTCCTCGTGTTAGCCATGATCGGAGTTCTCACCACATCTCATGGTCAATCAGAAGGTCCGTCGTCAAGCATAGGCGGTGTATTTCCACCCCACGCACAAATCAAACATGTTGATTTGACAAAGGGTAGTCGATGAAATTGCAAATGATTGGTTGCAGTCATCATGACGCCGCCGTTGAATTCCGTGAGAAGATTTCGTTCACCAGTGAGCAGATCAGTCAGGCTCTGAATGCATTTCGCCAACGCTTTCCCTCCTCGGAAATCGTTTTGATCAGCACTTGCAACCGTGTCGAGTTGTACGCGACTGCTGGAGACAACAACGAACTTGATCGCGATGACGTCGCCGAGTTCCTAGCCGATCAGCATCACCTGAAGGCAGACGAAGTCATAGACCAAATGATTTATCGGGCAGGTTCCGATGCAGTTGAGCACTTGTTCACCGTAGCCTCGAGCTTGGACAGCATGGTTGTCGGCGAAGCCCAAATCCTGTCCCAGGTGAAACAGGCATACGACACCGCTTGCAATTCGGGATCAGCCGGGCCACTCACGCACTCGGTGTTCCAGGCAGCGAACCGGGCAGCAAAACGGGTGCAACAGGAAACGTCGATTCATCGGCGGCGTGTGAGCGTGCCCAGCGTTGCCGTAGGTGAGGTTGCAACCGAAGTTTTTGAAACACTCAGCAATAAACGAGTGGTTCTATGTGGTGCCGGCGAAATGGGTGAGGAAACGCTGCGTTATCTGAAACAAGCCGGCGCCAGCGACATCTGCATCATCAATCGCAGTTACGAGCGTGCCGCGACACTCGCTAACGCCTTCGGAGTCGAATCTGCCCTCTGGTCCTCTTTACAGGAACAAATCGTCGATGCTGATCTACTGATAGGAACAACAGCGGCCACCGAACCAATTCTGGACGAAGCAACTTTTCTACCACTGCATGCAAAGCGCAAGAACCGACTGTTGCTAATGTTGGATTTGGCGGTGCCGCGAGATTTTGAACCAGCGATAGGCGAGTTATCGAATGTCTATCTGTACGGAATCGACGATTTGCAATCGGCTTGTGACCGAAATCGCCGTGAACGACAGAAGGAATGGCCGAAAGCAAAGCAGGTCATTGCAGAAGAAACGCAACGCTTCATGCAGGCGTTCAATCATAAAGCGACCGGACCTGTTATTCAGCGACTCCGCGAACAGGCACAGGATTTGAAGAACGAGGAACTGGAGCGGTTGATTAACAAGCTTCGGTTGGCTGAGATTGATCCATCAGCCCGTAAAGAAATTGAGAAGTCCTTTGACCGACTGATCAACAAACTGTTGCATCCGCCACTCGCTTCACTTCGCGATGACGCAGCCGAGGGACATCGCCGGGGTTTGCTGGAAGCTTTGCGACACCTGTTCAATCTTGGCGATGAATAATCGAAACCGTTCAGCCGCCAAGACGCGATCGGAATCAGGTCCAATCCTCGTCATCGTCTGCTTGCTCTTCCCAGCTATCATCGTCATCGTCGTCGTCGTCGTCGAACTCCTCATCGCCGACTTCGTCATCGACCTCTTTCCACCCACCCTCGTCGCCACCTGAGTCGTCGCCACCTGAGTCGTCGCCATCTGAGTCGTCGCCATCTGAGTCGTCGCCATCTGAGTCGTC
>JAPKCI010000169.1 GCA_028823035.1 Rubripirellula sp. | reverse complement strand
GTACCAACTTTCAGGTACCAACTTTCAGGTACCAACTTTCAGGTACCAACTTTCATGGGGTCGGCTGCTGCCTTCACCTGGCGTGAATTCTCTGATGCCTAGAATGTGTCACTGCAAGCTGACGGAGCGGTGGATGCTAACCCAAGTAACGTCAACATCCAAACAATCCAGAAATGAACCAGATCGCAACCCTGCGTCACAACAGTGCTGCAGATAAACGATTCAAACGCATTGTTTTCTTGGCATCAGTTGGCCAAGTCGACGAGGTAGTTCAAGACGGCTGGCAAGACTCTGAAATTACTTTGACTCGCCAGACTTCCGGACAACCTTGTCGATGAGCCCATATTCGCACGCTTCTTCAGCTGACATGAAGCGATCGCGATCGGTGTCTTGTTCGATTTTCTCGAGGGAATGACCGGTATGTTCGATCATAAGCTCATTCATGCGTTGTTTGATCCGTCGCAGTTCCTCAACGTGAATCTCGACTTCACGAGCCGTTCCCTGCATCCCAGCCAGCGGCTGGTGGATCATGATTCGCGCGTTCGGTAGAGCGAAGCGTTTGCCCTTTGCCCCAGCGGTGAGCAAGGCGGCTCCCATCGAGGCAGCCTGCCCCATGCAGTAGGTTGCAACGTCGCAGGAGACGAATTGCATGGTGTCGTAAATCGCCATCCCCGCAGTGATACTTCCACCAGGACTGTTGATGTACAAGTGGATGTCGGCTTTCGGGTCATCCGACTGCAAAAACAGCATTTGGGCAACCAGGGCATTGGCGATCTGATCATCGACCTGCTGGCCGAGGAAAATGATGCGATCTTTCAGCAAGCGGCTGTAAATATCGTAGACGCGTTCCTCGCGACCACTCTTTTCGACAACGTAGGGAATGAGAGGCATGACGTGATATTCGATGGGGTAGGTTGGGTGCAGAAATTAGCTTGGAAAGTGATCTTCACACGAAGGCTTGATCACTAGTTTTCGTCGTCATCATCATCCGTAGGTGGCTTGGTCAAGATGTCATCCACCAGACCGTATTCCTTGGCCTCTTCGGCACTCAGAAAGAAGTCGCGGTCAGTGTCGGTCGAGATTTTCTCGACCGACTGCCCAGAGTGTTTGCTGATGATATCGTTCAAAACATCTCGGTAGCGGAACATTTCGGCAGCCTGAATCTCAATGTCGCTGACTTGGCCACCAACGCCGCCCATTGGCTGATGCATCATCACCCGGCTGTTGGGCAAGCAATATCGCTTTCCATTGCTACCACCGACCAACAGGACAGCCGCTCCACTGCAGGCTTCCCCAACGCAATAGGTCGCAACGGAGCACGATAACATCTGCATCGTGTCATAAATTGCCAAGGTCGCCGTGACGCTGCCACCGGGTGAATTCAGATAGAAATGAATGTCTTTTCTTCGATTCTCACTCTGCAAATAGAGGAGTTTCATCACAACATCATTGGCATTCGCGTAGTGAATCTCGCCCTGCAAGAACACAATTCGGTTCTCCAGAAGCAAATCACCCAGCGTAAGTTGACGCTGACGCTGGTAGTTTTGGTACGACTGACTACTGGCCATCTCATTCGCGACGAGAGGACCCATATGTTGCGGATATTGTGCCATTTACCTGTCTTAACTGTGCGTTCCATCGGAAAACCTAAGTCTCACGAACCGTAGTGCGTAGGTCAAGGTGTATCGTCGTGACCTGACTGCCGGAGCCTTTGCTGGCCTGTTGTCGTTTACCGAACCATCCGCGGTGGGCAACAGGCCGACTCGATAACCCAAACGCGGCGGCCAGTGGCTCCCGGATGGGTCCGAATGCCCACCCTTCCCTCAATTGGTTGGTTCGGTGGACACCTTGACGTTCATCACAACGGTAATTCGAGGGTTGGCTTTTTCCGAATCCGCTGTGATGACAACTCAGAAGGTCCGCGGGTTCTGCGTCAAAAACCTAAGGTTCAAGTCCAGTTACCACCCCTGCGAAGTGCCATTTTCGCTCCCTGCGGTCCTGCACTCCACGGAAGCCCCAATCCTGCACTCCACTGAAGCCCCAATCCAGGGGAGGCAGCAACGCCGGGAGAAGCCAGTGGCCACTGGCCCAAGGAAAACCCGAGTCCGCCCAACGCAAACCAAATTGGTGGTTGAGTTTGCTGTCGTCCGAAGCTGGACCAACCGCCGTCGAATACGCTGTAATTCTGGCCTTGATTGTGATAATCGCTCTTCGCTTCCGTGACTTTCGAGCGCAAAAAGACAGCATGAATTTCAACCAGATCAAAAGAGCGTTGGAATCCTAGCCACAAATTCTGTTCAGCATTGTCACTCAACAGATGCCGAAAAGCTGAAATTCCGGGCTCACTCAAAGGATCAGAATAGCGGTATCCGGGACCAACGACCGTTTATCAATCGTCTGTCCACCGGCAACAAAACAAGATCCCGCCAGCGTTGCTGAGCCGGGCTCAGCTCAGCTGCGTCCACAATCGCATCTGAATTTTCATCGATCATGCCGTCTGGCTGACGAATACCTTGAGCGAGTGCTGCGACATTTTGATCGCGTGTTCCCTCTGTGGCACGGGGCCGTCCACGTTGGGAAAGACATCGTTGGGTGTTTCAGCAGAGGTATCGACGAATAGATTCCACCTCATACCACATCCAAATTCGGGCATCACGAAGTCCCGTTCCTGACCTGTACTGTTGAACATCATGACGAGATCACGTCCAAGCCCCTCAGGGTCATCCGCGCGAGCGGGAGCGGTCACATAGGCAATCATGGCTAAGAAATCCTGCCCCCAATCGAGGAGTGCACCGTCCGGTGCGAACCATGACACATCGGGGATCTTCCGACCGTCAACCGGCTGCCCCGTAAGATATGTCTTACGCCTCACAGTTGGTTGCACTCGACGAAATTTGATCAGGCTTTGCACAAACCGCAGCATCTCGGAGTTTTTCTCAACCAACCCCCAGTCCAACCAGCTTGTCTCGTTATCCTGGCAGTAAGCATTGTTGTTACCCCCTTGGGTACGCCTGACCTCATCACCACTAACCAGCATCGGCACACCCTGACTGAGCAACAACGTGCTTATCATGTTCTTGATTTGCCGATTACGAACCTCGTTGACTGAATTTTTTCTGGTCGGTCCCTCAGCGCCGTAGTTGTCGCTGATGTTGTGATTGTCTCCGTCACAGTTTTGCTCACCGTTGGCTTCGTTGTGCTTTTCCTTGTAGGACACCAGATCATTCATGGGAAAACCATCGTGACTGGTGATCAGATTGATACTGCAGAAGGGTGGTCGTCCATCGTGTTCGTACAAATCACTGCTACCGGAAAGACGAGTGGCGAGTGCTCCCAAGGTTCCGGCATCACCACGCCAAAAACCTCGCACATCATCGCGATAACGCCCATTCCACTCTGCCCAACGGTGATTACCAAACGATCCAACCTGATACGCCCCCGCAGCATCCCACGCCTCAGCGATAATTTTGGTGTCAGCCAGCATCGGATCTTCAGCAATCAATTCAACCATGGGAGGGTTTGGAATCAGGGTACCAGTACGATCCCGGCTCAGAATACTGGCCAGGTCAAAGCGGAAACCATCGACATGGAAATTATGAACCCAGTGCCTCAAGCAATGAAAAATCATTTCACGAACCACGGGATGGTTGCCGTTCAATGTATTCCCACAACCGCTGTAATTAGAGTAGTGCTTGCCTTGGCTGTGAATGTAATAGACCTGGTTTTCCAGCCCTTTAAACGATAGCGTCGGGCCTTGCTCATTCCCCTCGCAAGTGTGATTGAATACCACGTCCAGGATGACCTCAATGCCGGCACTATGCAGTGCCTTGACCATCTGCTTGAACTCGCGAACCTGCGCGCCTGGAGTCTGATCATGGGCGTATCCGCGATGTGGCGAAAAGAATGACATGGGATCGTAGCCCCAGTAATTACTACGTTCCATCTGATTACCATGAATGTCCTTGATCGGAAATTCATTGACTGGCATCAGTTCGACCGCAGTAATCCCCAATGATTGCAGGTAAGGGATTTTTTCAATGACCCCGAGATAACTGCCGGGGGCTTTGACCTTGGCCGTCCGGCTGTTGGTAAAACCCTTGACGTGCATTTCGTAAATCACCGACTCGCTGATATCGTGGCGGATATGTCTGTCGCCATCCCAATCAAAGTCGTCATCGACAACCACACACTTTGGCGGACGAATGATCCCATCATCACTATGCTGAAATTCGCCAGCCAACGCCTGTGCATAGGGATCGATCAGGCGTGCGGATGCATCAAAGCGGTGCCCATTGTCGGGGTCCCATGGCCCACTAGCCTGAAAGTGGTAGAGTTGCCCTTTATCGATAGCGGGAACCTGCAAGCTCCAAATATCGCCCCAACGATCAGTGTCCCGATCAAAGTCGATAATTTCGGCAGGTTCACGATCTGCCACGTCGTTATAGAGCAATAAACGCATCGCGGTGGCCGAGCGACTGAAAACAGAAAACTGAACTCCGGTGTCCTGCAGTGTTGCACCGAAAGGCAGCTGATAAGCAAACTGCAGATTGGCGCGCGGCTGTCGCATTAACATAGAGCGGTTTTATCCCTTGTTGGTTCATTTGGCCTGAACATCACCCCAGATAGCCGAACCACAATTCGACTTAGCACTGGCAGTTCCTTCCGCCAGCCTTTTCGGGCTGAGATTCGATCCCCACCGCGCCGACGACTGTCGTTAAAAAACACTAGCACCGTACTCAACCAATGCCGGACGAACCCCCATCCGGCACTGGAAATCCCGAGTTCGGTGTGTTTAAAAAGCCGGTTGGCGATTTCGTAACGGAGAGACCTGCCGGAAGGATCAGTAAAACCCTTCGGACTGTAGGGACGATGCCATGCACTCATTGACCGCGGCTAAATCAAACGTTCGACAACGTCTCACTAACAATGAATGTTCATCGGCCGTCAAAGAAACGTGATTCAGTCGCTTTCATAACGGTGACAACACAGCCATACAGGACCGTTCACTGCCACAAAGTGACACCCCTACGCGAGACTTCGATAAATCGTGCTGAGGATGGCACTCGGGCGGCGTTCCACTGGATGAGACTGGCACTCGGGCGGCGTTCCACTGGATGAGACTGGCTGGCAGGCCTGATTTTGCAATCCAGCACTTACCGCGGAAACGCAAAGGGGGAACCGCGTCAATATTTTTTGCTGCTGCTACGTTTCACGCAAAAACATTTTCACGGCAATGGCAGACAACGTTTGGTTACCTTAGCAAATCACGAAATCCGATGGATGGGGCGAGCAACCACAACCATCAAGGTGCAATCCTCACCGAACGCCCTATCTTTGCGTCCATTCGCATTTTATCGACTCAATTCCAGACGGGTTTGACACTTTCGGCATCGGACAGGGGCTGGGTTTAAGCGGGGCGGAACTCTAGAATTGGGCCTTTGTGGGCAAATGCGTCCTCTGCTATGCCAGTTCGCATTCTCCAGTCATGATGTGGCAGCCCGGCCAGCAAACTGGGTGCCTCCCTTTCATCCAAACGCATGCAACCCGTCAACGATGGCAGCCACTTACAAAGACGCCGGTGTCGATCTCGACGTATACGCCGAATCGATGAGCCGCTTGCCGCGACTGATGCACCGCACTTTCAGCCCGCGGGTAATCCCCAGCGACGGCGGCTTTGCCGGGCTATTCAGCCTCGACTTCAACGGCAAACTCTTTGCCCGTAACTACGTCGACCCCGTTCTGGTAAGCGGCACCGATGGGGTCGGAACCAAACTTAAAATCGCACAGCTCACACGACGCCACAACACGGTCGGTATCGATCTGGTGGCCATGTGTGTGAACGACTTGCTGTGCACGGGAGCCGAGCCGCTGTTTTTTCTCGACTATGTAGCCATGGGAAAAGATGACCCCTCGCGGCTTGAACAAATTGTCGAGGGCATCAGTGATGGTTGCGTCGCAGGCGACATGGCACTCTTGGGCGGTGAAACGGCAATCATGCCTGACATGTATGGCGACGAGGACTACGATTTGGCCGGGTTCGCAGTCGGCGTGGTCGAAAAAAGGCGATTGATCAATGGCAAGCTGATTGGTGAGGGAGACGTTGTACTGGGGATGGCTTCCAGCGGCTTGCACAGCAATGGTTTTTCTTTGGTGCGAAAAGTCATCGACGATGCCAAACTTGATTGGAATCATTGCCCCGCACCGTTTGGCGGCAAATCTCTTGCCGAGGTTTGCCTTGAACCGACCCGCATCTACACCAAAACGTTGCGTTCCGTTCAGTCGCACTATCAGGTCAAACAGGTACTACACGGTATCGCTCATATCACGGGTGGGGGTTTCGAAGAGAATCTTGATCGCATCTTGCCCAGTGACGTGGATGCTGTCATCGAACCCGGTTCTTGGGAAAGACCGATGATTTTTGATTGGCTACAGACTACCGGCGATGTCGCGGAAAGCGAAATGCGGCGAGTGTTCAACATGGGCATCGGGATGGCTCTGGTGGTCAGTGACTTTTACGCGTCAAGTATCGCCACGCAAATCAGTGACCTCGGCATCGCCTGCGTACCAATCGGTAAAATCACCACTGGATCTGGCAAAGTCCAATACACGGATTAACGTTCGGGTGCAGCGACTGAGTCCCTCGTAGCCTGGACCATGGCCTGCCTGCTCGAAGCCCGTTCTTCCTCCTCTCACTGGATGGCCCAACATGAACAGTAGCTACCACGACGCCTCGAAAATGATCGACCACGCGTTGTTGATGCCTACCCTGACTCAAGAGGCACTCGAGAAGGGTTGTCGGCTTGCCACTGCCTACGATGTCGCAAGCGTGTGCATCATGCCGTACTATGTCGCTCGCTGCGTAGAACTCCTCAGTGAGTCCACCGTTCTGCCAAGTACCGTGATAGGTTTTCCGCATGGTGGTCAGACTACCAGCACGAAACTGGCGGAATCAGAGCGTGCCATCGCCGACGGAGCACTCGAACTCGACATGGTGATCAATATCTCGTCGGCTTTGAGTGGTAAGTGGAAGTATGTCACGGACGAAATCAACGCCATCGTGACTTTGGCACATGATCATCAACGCAAAGTCAAAGTCATTTTCGAGAATTGCTATATGCAAGATCAGCAGAAGCAGCAGTTGTGTGAGATCTGCAGCGAATTGGGGGCCGACTGGGTCAAGACCTCAACGGGCTTCGGTACTTCGGGTGCGACGATGGACGACCTGAAACTGATGGTGCAGCACGCGAGGCTTCCGACGGAAGTGAAAGCAGCCGGTGGTGTCCGTGATCTCGAAACGCTCTTAAAAGTAAGAAAACTAGGTGTCACGCGAGTCGGCGCGAGCGCGACAGCAGCGATTCTGGACCCGGCCCGCCTGCGGGCCGGACTCGATCCCGTCCAGCAACAGGGCGAATCAAACGCGAATGGTTATTAGCCTTACCAACAGCGGTCCATGGTAAACTGGCGTCGTGGTTCTACGCCGCCCCCTTTTTAGCGTGCTCGCTTGGGAGCATGCCCTACTCGCCATCTACCCCCATTTGACGAATCAGGTATTTTTCATGCCCATCCGCCTCGCCGTTTTTTCACTCATCTGCTTTGTTCCTGCCTGGTTCACCCACGCCGCCGATATCTGGCCACAGTTTCGGGGACCGTCCGGCAACGGAATCGTCACCGGACAAACCATCCCAACCTCCTTTGGTGAAGCAGATCATTTAACCTGGAAAACAGAGCTGCCAGGAATCGGCTGGTCATCACCGGTGATAGCTGATGAAGTCATCTGGGTCACGACCGCCATTGAACGCGTCCCGACTGAGGAAGAACGCGTCGCACTCTTGAAGAAAAACGGAATTGAAGAGAGAAAGTTCAAACAACTCTCAATTGCGAAATCGATTGAGTTGAAACTGTTGGCGATCAGTTTAAAAACCGGTTCCCTACAAAAGACGATCGATCTGACAACGGTTGACTCTCCCGACCCAATTCATTCCCTGAACAGCTACGCGTCCCCCACACCTGTCATTGACGACAAACATATTTACTGCCACTTCGGTACGTACGGAACCTTCTGCATCGACCGAACCAGCGGAGAGGTCCGTTGGCAACGCAAGCTTCCATTGGTTCACTCAGTGGGCCCAGGCAGTTCACCTTTTCTGCTCAAGAACATGCTGATTCTGATTCAGGATGGTGTGGAACGGCAATACGTAACTGCATTGAACAAGGAAACAGGCGAAACGATCTGGGAAGTTGACCGACCAGAAATGGATGCCCCCACGGGCGACCAGAAAAAGGCGTACTGCACACCGATCGCAATCAGGGACAAACAAGGCCGAGAACAGCTGATCTGCATGGCCTCGCAGTGGATGATTGCCTACGAACCTGACAGCGGCAATGAGATCTGGCGGGTTTACCACGGCAAAGGTTTCTCAGTCGTACCGCGTCCCGTGTTTGCCGATGATGTCGTCTTTTTCTCAACCGGATTCGGCAAACCAGAACTTTGGGCGGTACGGGTCGACGGTCAGGGAGACGTGACCGACACCCACGTCAAATGGACCGCATCACAAGGGATCCCTGCCAAGCCATCACCGCTCGTCCACGATGGTCTGATTTATGTTGTCTCAGATAATGGAGTCGCCAGTTGCTTCGAAACCGCCGGTGGCGAGCAGGTCTGGAAAAAACGCATCGGGGGTGACTATTCAGCGTCCCCTGTCCTTGCCGGAGGCAACCTCTACTTTGGATCACACGATGGCAAAGTCACCGTCATCAAACCCGGACGCGAAGCGACTGTGGTTGCCGAGAACCAGATTGACGGGAAAATCATGGCTTCACCCGCCATCGTCAACAACGCCATCATTTTGAGAACCGATAAAGCGGTCTACCGCATCGACTGACAGCGCAGAACCAAACGCGACGGTGATGTGTGTGACCAGGCATGCCGGAATTGTCCGCTCGGCGAACCCTCAGTACGCCGTCACTTCAACCGGAGACCCGATGCGTTGGCGTAGGCCGACCGGGACGCAAGGAATGAGCCATCACCGATTCGGTGGTCAGACTCAATCCATTAACCACGGACTCAACGCTATCCCTGCAGATCTTCTCCAACACGGTAGGTTCCATCGCGACCCGCGCGTTGACAATTACTTGCAGCTTTCCTGAAACCTGTTGGCCTGCAGCCAGCCCGACGTCAACCTGTGACTCATTGCTCACCACATTTGCAACGGCCTGAGTGTCACCCCCGAGTGCCGATACTTTGAGGTGAGCGATCTGGCCTTCGTTGACCTCAATCACCTCGGCTGCAATTTGGCCGACCAAGGTTTGAGCCAACCGGTCCAAATCAACCATCACGTCTGCCGAATCCACAACTGCCGCCAGGTTGACCCAACCCAATTCAGCTTCACCCTCAGCATAGATGTCGTAATCAATGTCCAGAAGACGTCGACTGGACGACAGCGGCGCATCAATCCGCGACATGACCTCATTGACGCCTTCACCCGAGCGGGAACTGACAGCAATAACAGGAACATCCTCGTCGAGCGTCTGCAGTTGTTGACGTAATTCGGTTACCTGCTCGCTACTCAGTTCGTCAAGGCGGCCAATCATCAGGTAGTCGGCTTCTTCGAGTTGCTTTCGAAAAATGTACTCAGCCTGTGGTGAAAACCCGCTTCTTTTTTTGGAAGATTTTCCCGCTAGAATCCGTCTGCCGTGTGACGGTTTCAGCAAGACTCCGAACGGCGCCAGTTCGAACCGTTCACCGAGCAATTGCTGCAGCGGCAGAATCACCGTCGCTACCAAATCGGTACAGCTTCCCACCGGCTCCGCAAGAACGACGTCGGGCAACTCGTCTCCAGAAAGCCGTTCGGCGGTAGCAACAAGTTCGTCAAAGCTGCAGCAGAAACAGGCACCGGCAACCTCACCCACCTCAAACCCCTGCGAACGCAAGGACTGAGTATCAACCAAATTAGCGGCTTGGTCATTTGTAATGATTCCGACCCGTTTGCCAGCAGCCGCATAACGCCGCGCCAATTCACCGATCAAAGTGGTTTTGCCGGCTCCAAGAAAGCCGCCAATCAGAACAAATTTGATTTTTTCGCTATTCATAAAGTATCTAACCAAGCAGAGGTATTCTTACGGTGCAAACCGACCGGGGGTGACGTATTGTTCGCCCGTCTTCTCATCATCGGCCCATTCCGCGGGGGAATGCTAACCGATCCGATGGCCCAATTTCAGAGACCGCACGTCGATCCAATTCTGGATGAATGCCCGAAAACAGAGGGTTGTTCCGGGTCCGGCGTGCTGACTCAGGTTGAGAAGGTCGGCCTCGATTCCCATGAATAAGTCGTTGTTGTTTGCGGCTCGTTCATTTATCTTGAGCTGGCTCGTAGGTGGGGATAAAAATTCGGCAGCTCGATATCGAATCTCGGTATCATGTTACTTTCCCACTTGCGGTAATGGTAGAGAGCCGGGAATACCTCTACCCAGCTCCGATGGGCTACTCATCAGTCCTTCTAAGCTAATGATACTGCTGGCGAATAGGTTCGAAATCCAATTATCGCCGCAACATCGTCACAGAAGCATCCATTCCGCAGACAAACCAATGTACAAACAGCCATATCAGCACCGATTCTCTCACCGGCCGTACGGGCAATGATAATTCCGCCAGACCTCCGAATCATTAGGAGTTTGTGTACCGCATGAATTCCCATTACGACACGATCATCATCGGCGCCGGAATGAGTGGCCTTGCCGCAGGAATTCGGCTCGCACATTTCGATCAACGGGTTTGCATCCTGGAACGACACTACACCATCGGTGGCCTCAATTCGTTCTACAGGATGGGTGGCCGCGATTACGACGTCGGTCTGCACGCAATGACCAATTTCGCTCGCAAAGGAACCAAGAAGGGTCCGCTGGCAAAATTGATTCGTCAGCTGCGATTCCGTTGGGAAGACTTCAAGCTTGCAGAACAGGTCGGTTCATCGATCCGCTTCACCGACGTATCGCTTGATTTCACTAACGATATTCAATTGCTGGAATCCGAGATCGCAAAGCATTTTCCAGAACAGATCGACGGATTTCGATCTCTGTGCGATTCGTTACTGGATTACAGCGATATGGATGGTGGTGCCCCGAACTTCATGCGTTCCGCACGCGAAGTGATGGCCGAACACCTCAGCGAACCACTGCTGATTGAGATGCTGATTTGCCCATTGATGTGGTATGGCAATGCTCGCGAGAACGACATGGACTTCGGGCAATTCTGTATCATGTTCCGCGCTTGTTACCTGGAAGGTTTTGGCAGACCCTTCAAAGGCGTTCGCGTCATTCTCAAAAATCTTGTGCGGCGTTTCCGTGGGCTGGGTGGAGAACTGAAACTGCGGAGTGGTGTCTCGCGGATTCATGTCGAAGATGGGCAGGCCAGGGGTGTCGTCCTTGACGATGGCACAGAATTGACGGGCAACCGCATTCTATCCTCCGCCGGCAACGTCGAAACGGCCAGGCTATGCGATGACGTTTCGAGCGTTGATGTTGCGAAAGCAGGGAAACTGTCATTCATCGAGTCGATCTCTATTCTCGACCGCAAACCTGTTGAATTTGACTTTGACCGCACGATCGTGTTTTACAACGACAGCAAAACGTTTCACTGGGAACGACCGAAACAACAACTATGTGACACCCGCACAGGCGTGATCTGCTCTCCCAACAACTACCTTTACGATGCAGAAGACGGTGAATTGCCGGACGGTGTGATTCGCATCACCACACTTGCGAACCACGATCATTGGTGCCAATTGCCAGACACTAAGTACCAAGCGGCCAAAATTGCTCAGTACGATGACGCCGTCTCGTCAGCTGTTCGATTCATGCCCGACTTTCGTCGCTACGTCGTCGATACCGATGTTTTCACCCCGAAAACCATCCGACGTTTCACTTGGCACGACAACGGTGCGGTCTACGGATCACCCGACAAACAGTTGGATGGCACTACCCACCTACCCAATGTTTTTCTGTGCGGTACCGACCAGGGATTCGTTGGGATTGTGGGGGCAATTGTCAGCGGTATCAGCATGGCAAATCGTCACTGCATGAGTGTCGGTGACTAAGTTACCAGGACCAGGGACTGCCTCATCAAAAAGGCGGCCCTGGTCAGCAACCCAGGTTTTTCACCTGCCTTGGCTTTACGTCAAATCGAAGCACCAACGGGGGACTCCCCCCGCTGCTTCACCTCAACTCACCGATTCCCAATCGAAAGTCCGTGTCATGTCCCGCCAAAGCACCGGAATCGCCGAACTGGACAATCTGCTTGGTGGCGGGTTGCTACCAGGGACATTGACCGTGGTCATGGGCGCGACGGGAATCGGCAAGACTCAACTGGGTCTGTGCTTTGCCAATGAAGGACAGAAACAGGAAGGCGAAAGAGGTATTCTGTTCGACCTCACCTCACGTGGCGATTCACAAAACCACGCGGATTACGCAGCACGACTGTGCGACTGGCAACTCGCAGAACAGCCGGTCGATGGACAGGTATTCCCTGAACAAGCGTGGCAGCGGGAACTGACACGACGCGATTACATGCACATTTTCCGGCACAGCGGAAAACGCGTCACTGCCAGCGACATGGACTCGGATCAGTGGCGTGAATGGAAATACGAGCAGGCCAAAAAACTGGATCAGGTCATCGCTTTTTTCTACGGAAACTTTGTTCATGGTGTCCGACGCTGTGTGATTGACGGCGTCGAACCGACCGCAAAAGCTGCAGACTCAATTCAAATTGAGATGTTCGACTACCTCTATCATCAAATCCTGAGAAAAGAACATGACTGGGTGGCTCGGGATCTGTTCCGAGTCGGATTCCGTGAAAATACACAACGGGTCAACGACAACGCTTACGACCACCAAGACATCGGTTGCTTGTTGCTGTACACCAGCCACGAAGTGATGCTCGATGACCTGATCACCCGACCGATCGAAAGCGGCGATGTACTATCAAACGCCAATACAATCATCCTGATGGGAAAGACACGGGAAGGGAATAAGATCGGACGCGCATTACACGTTGCCAAGCATCGAGGCAGCGCCTGTGGGGAATCCATCGTCCCCTACAAGATCACCCAAACCGGTCTGCAGTTGTCGCCGCAGACTTGATTTCTACGCGAATCTCGTTTCGAGCATGTGCCGTGCTATCGGCGTTGTCGTGATGTATTGCGACATGGCGATTGACCATCGCAAATGTTGGCATGAAGAAATCACACCAGTTTTCACTGCAACCCGTCTTTGCTTGACGGGTGTTTTCATCTGAGTGTTAAAAACACAAGAAAGAAGTTCTTCGAGTTTTTCCAGCGGAAGACAAAATTGCGATTTTTATTCACCCACGGACGTCCATGGTTGAAGGCAAACGGATTATCCAACAATTTCCACCGAACCCCTGCATCGAGTGCCTTGACCTGATTACGCGTCCAAAGTGACCGATCCCAGCCGTGCTCAGGCGATCCAGCAGGCATTTACGGAGTCGGGGATTCAACCGGCAACAGAGAACGAACGGTTCATCAGACTTGCCATCCCTGCCGGCAGGAACGTGATCGCCCGTTTTCCCTGCAATTTGGCGCATCTGAAATACCGCAGCAGCGATCTTCGACGCCAAACGGAGGCATGCCTCTCGAGCGTGGCACGAGGTCTGATACGAGGTCTGATACGAGGTCTGATACGAGGTCTGATACGAGGT
>JAPKCI010000168.1 GCA_028823035.1 Rubripirellula sp. | reverse complement strand
GTCGTGGACATGCCTGATGTCACACGCCGCGCGTGCGATTCGTGAAACACGAAGGCTTGAGTAAAAGATCGGCATTTTCTGCTAATTCGGTTCATTCCTCCTAACCGGAAAAGTCGATACCAGGTAACGGAAGGAGTTGCTGCAGGGCTGGTGCGCCAGCGTGTGGCTAACCCAACTGCAACAGCTGAGGGGCTCTTTCCTTCCTCCCAATCGCTGAAATGATCTCCATCACTGAAAGATACTGATGTCGAAGCCTGCTCTGAGACTGTTTCCTAGACAAGAGAATTCCGATCGTCGTGAGCGTGAACTTGATCGTATTTCAGGCACTGCCGACCCCAAGACGGTGGCTGTTCCGTTGGGCAAGATCGTTCCTCTGTTGATGGATGCAGTTAGCAATGATCGGGCTTGGCTGACTGACTTCGCGGATGACACCATTCGAATTGATGCTGATTTGTACGACGTCCTGTTGGCATACCAGCAGATTCAAACACGCGCAGCTGCCTGAGTTACCCAAAGCGTGAGTTTCCCAAAGGCTGTGTGAGTTATCAATCAGATTCCAATCCGGCCACTATTTGAGACCAAAGGAAAAACAATGCGATCCATTGCGGTGATCAATCAAAAGGGTGGCGTTGGCAAAACGACCAGTTCCGTGAACCTTGCTGCCGCCCTCTCTGAAGCGGGACGCAAAGTCTGCCTGTTGGATCTGGATCCGCAAGCGCACGCTTCGTTGCACCTCGGTATATCGGCCGTCGACGGAGAGGCCAGCATGTATGAGGTGTTGTGCGGAAGCGCCTCTTTGCAACAGGCTCGGCGTCAGATCAACGATCGGCTGTCAGTTGTTCCTTCCAATCTTGATCTTGCCGCAGCTGAACTTGAGTTGGCCGGCGAAGTGGGTCGCGAAATGATACTCCGTGACCGGATGCAGGAAGAAGACGCTGATTTTGATTATCTGATCCTCGATTGCCCGCCAAGTTTGGGTGTGTTGACTGTCAATGCGTTGGTTGCCGTGAACGAAGTTTTTCTGCCGCTGCAGCCACATTTTTTGGCCCTGCATGGCCTCAGCAAATTGCTGCGTACCATTGAAGTGGTTTCGCGCCGATTGAACAGCGGTTTGCGTTTGTCGGGTGTCATGCTCTGTATGTACGATTCGAATACCAGGTTGGCCGCCGAGGTTAGCACCGATATCGACGAGTTCTTTCAGGCCAGCAGGGGAGGACGCGCGTTTTTCGGACAGGCCAAGTTCTTTGACACACGAATCCGTCGAAACATACGGCTTGCTGAGGCACCGAGCTTCGGGAAGTCGATTTTTCAGTATGCACCGCAGAGCAACGGGTCTACTGATTATCAGGCGCTTGCCGACGAAGTGCTCGCGCAGGAAGCGTGCGGAGAGTCCACAACACAGCTGGCGGCTGCCTGACTCAGAGTGAACGCTTGTTTTTGAGTGTTGACTGGGGCTAAACCGAATGCCCCAAGTCAACGCGTTCCACCTGTGCAGATGATCTTTGTACGTTGTCTGCCCAGCCCAGATCCTTGTCTGCCCAGCCCAGATCCTTGTCTGCCCAGCCCAGATCCTTGTCTGCCGACGCACAATCGGGGGGGGCAATTGCGTGCTGGGACCGTGGTTCTCTAATTTTAGAGGGTTCTCTAATTTTATAATCGCCCAAGGCTCGCCGTGATCATTGCCCTGACTCATGGGTAGGATCTGATGCCTCGTGAAAGTGGGATCTGGCTTGACTGACCGTCGGAGACCCACCGTCGCTGTTGATAAAGCCGTTCGTGTCGTAAAACCACAGTAAAATGGATGGTTCTGTTTCTTCAACGCTGGCGGCCAGCCAAGGTTGGGGGTATCGAACTGCCGTTTCACCGAGTCTGTGGGGGGGCATTTTTGTGGGGCCGGCGGCCGTCTGAAGCACCGATTGGGTCGGATCATGGTTCCGTCTGTCCGATCTGAATTTGATCACCCCTTTCTCTGACGTTTGCGGGACTCTAGCGTGTAAGCAGTGGGTGAATTGCATCCGCGTGCTAGGAAGACACAACGAGGGCAGAGCCGGCAAGGGCATGACGACAACGGAAATTAAAGTCAAAGGTGCCCGGGAACACAACCTGCGCGATGTCAACTTGACCCTACCCAGAGGAAAGTTGATCTGTTTCTCTGGGGTTTCGGGAAGCGGTAAATCTTCACTCGCGTTCGATACGCTGTACGCCGAAGGTCAGCGTCGCTACGTCGAGAGTTTGAGTCATTACGCACGGCAGTTCATGGGGCAGATGCCCAAGCCGGACGTTGATTTGGTAAGTGGCCTCAGCCCTTCGATTTCCATAAGCCAAAAGTCGACGGGCAACAACCCACGCAGCACGGTCGGCACGATCACTGAGATTTATGACTTCTTGCGTGTTCTTTATGCGCGTGTTGGCACAGGGCATTGCCCTGAATGTGGGACTACGATTTCTGCTCAGGCCCGCGATGCGATCACATCTCGAATTCTGGCGTTACCGAATGATGCGACTTTGTGGCTGATGGCGCCGGTGGTCCGGGGTCAAAAAGGCGAGTTCCGTGATTTGTTCGAGGACCTGCGCAAGCAGGGTTTCCTGCGTGCTCGTGTCGACGGTGAGACTATACGATTGTCGGATCCCCCGTCGCTCGACCGTCAGCATCGCCATGATGTTGAGGTTGTTGTTGACCGGGTCGATCCCGATTCGCGAGATCGTGGCCGGATCAATGACGCAGTCGATTTGGCACTTCGAGTCGGTGATGCGACGTTGCTGGTTTCGCTCTCTGAGGCAAACGATCAACAGGCGGGGCTGGCAAAACAGGACTTCTTGTTTTCATCGCAGTACGCCTGCGGTGGATGCGGACGCAGTTTCAAACCACCCACTCCTCAGTTGTTCAGCTTTAACAGCCCGCAGGGAATGTGTGAGGCATGTGATGGACTGGGGCGGCTCTATACGTTCGTCCCCGAGTTGCTGATTCCAGATGAAAAGCTTTCGATCCGTAAGGGTGCGGTCAAGTTGCTTGGAAAGTGGGGTGACTTGGGACGCTACCGATGCCACATCTATCGCGGCGTGGCAGACGCGATGGACGAATTTCTTGATCTCAAGTCCGGTACCATGCTGGAAGGCCAGTGGAAAAATCTACCCAGCGAGGCAAAGAAAGTCTGGCTGTGGGGGACAGATGACTCACTGCAGTTCACTTGGCGTGGTGGGCGACGTGCACGCAAATACACAGGTGCTTTCGAGGGGTTCATTCCAGAGTTGTTGGGCAGGTACCGAACAACACGGAATAAAATGCAACTCAGGCAATTCGAAAAGTACATGAACACCATGGATTGTCCTGACTGCCATGGTCGACGCCTGAATTCACAGGCATCTGCGGTCAAAATCTGCACCGCCGCCAAAGAGTTTTCCGAGGGTAAGGCTGCCCAAGTTGATTTTTCCCTTCCGGAACTATGTGAATTACCAGTTGAAAAACTTCATCTGTTCTTTTCCAGTGTTCAACTGGGTGATACCGAGGCGGTGATTGCCGCGGAGGCCCTGAAGGAGATCCGGACAAGAATCGGATTCCTGCTGGGGGTTGGTCTGGATTACCTGAGCTTGGGCCGGACCGCACCGACACTCTCGGGTGGTGAGTCGCAGCGGATTCGACTTGCTGGGCAGATTGGCAGTGGTCTGGTTGGAGTCCTTTACATTCTTGACGAGCCGTCAATCGGACTTCATCCTCGCGATAATGATCGACTGATTGAGACATTGCTGCGACTGCGTGACAGCGGCAACACGCTGATTGTCGTCGAACATGACGAGGACACGATGCGAGCCTCGGACTTGATTGTTGACTTCGGTCCCGGCCCCGGAATCAAGGGTGGACGGATCGTTGCTGCCGGCGACGTTGAGCAGATCAGCGCTTCGGAAAAAAGTGTGACCGGACAATTTCTGTCACGGAAAAGATCGATCAAGCCCCCCAGTCAGTTACGTGAGGTTGATACTGACGCGATGCTGACGATCCGCAAGGCTGGGTTTCATAATCTCAAGAACGTTGACTTATCCATCCCGCTGGGGACGGTCACGTGTGTAACGGGTGTATCGGGCAGTGGAAAGAGTTCGTTCGTGAGCGGCATTCTGGAGCCGTTGCTGAGAAACCTGCTCAATGGTGCAGAGGCCGAGGTTGGCGAGCACGAAAGCGTCGAAGGCCTGGAATATCTGGACAAGACGATTGCGATCAATCAATCGCCCATTGGTCGAACGCCGCGAAGCAATCCGGCGACGTATGTCAAAGTGTTTGATGAGATACGCAACCTGTTCGCACGGATGACGGAGTCCAAGACGCGCGGATACACCACCAGTCGATTCAGTTTTAATGTTGATGGTGGCCGCTGTGCTGCCTGTGATGGTAATGGTGCGACCAAACTGGAAATGGATTTTCTGGCTGATATTTGGGTCAAGTGTCCCGTCTGTCAGGGCTTTCGGTACAACCGCGAAACGTTGTCGGTAAAGTTCAAAGGGCATTCCATTGCTGATGTCCTGCAGATGGATATTTCGCAGGCGTTGAAACTGTTCGCTAATATCCCGAAAATCGCTGAGAAACTGCAGACTCTGGTAGATGTGGGCCTGGAGTACCTGAAACTTGGGCAACCCTCACCTACGCTCTCGGGTGGCGAGGCGCAGCGAATCAAGCTTTCGCGGGAACTCAGTAAACGCGAAACGGGGAAAACCCTTTATGTTCTTGATGAACCAACGACCGGGCTTCATTTTGCCGACATCGAATTACTGCTCAATGTGATCCAGAGGCTGGCTGACCGCGGCAACACGATTGTGATCGTGGAACACAATGTGGATGTTATCAAAACCGCAGATTGGATTATCGATCTGGGACCAGAGGGTGGCGAGGGTGGTGGCGAGATCGTTGTGGTAGGTAGACCCGAAGAGGTTGCCCGCTGCGAAGCCAGCTATACCGGAGCCGCGCTGGCAAAGTCGCTAGGTATCAAGCGAAAGAAATCGCCTAGCAAACCAAATGCGATCCGATCGTTGGTCACGGAATCGCCCGCGGCGAAAACGCATGTTGTGGTTGAAGCAGCCAGTGAGCACAACCTCAAAGCAGTCGACGTCAAGGTGCCAAGAGATGCCATGACGGTGTTCTGTGGGCCCAGCGGCAGTGGCAAGAGTTCACTCGCGATGGATACGATTTATGCCGAAGGTCAACGCCGTTATGTTGAATCGCTGTCTTCCTATGCTCGCCAGTTTGTAGGTCAGTTGCAAAAGCCTAATGTCGAGCGAATCGAGGGATTGTCACCTGCAGTGGCGTTGGAGCAGAAGAATCTCGGGCATTCGCCGCGCAGTACCGTCGGCACGGTCACGGAAGTTTATGATTACCTGAGGATCCTGATGGCGCGGCTGGGGACCATGCATTGTCCTGATTGCCTGAAGCCCGTGGGAACGCAGACACCTGATCAGATTGTTGAAAAAGTGATGTCGATGCCTGTCGGTACGCGGGCACTGTTGTTGGCACCGATTGAAGTTCATGCCGGTGAGGCGTCACGCGATACTTGGCAATCGTTACGCAGCACAGGATACCAGCGAGTTCGGATTGATGGTCGTACCGTCGGGTTGGACGATGCCAAACCGCTCGACCCGCGAAAGCGGCAGGCGGTTCAGGTCGTCGTGGACCGCTGTGTGATTCAGCCAGAAGATCGATCCCGTATCGCTGATAGTGTCGAACTGGCGTTGTCGCTTGGAATTGGCGTGCTGCAAATTGCCATTGCCGATGACGAGAAAGAGGAACCACTTTGGCAGGTGTCGACCCACAGTCAGCATCTGGTGTGTGGCTGCTGCGGAAGGTCATTCACTGATCTGACTCCCCACCACTTCTCTTTCAATACGGCAATTGGCTGGTGTTCGCAGTGCGAAGGACTGGGGACGCAAACAGGAACGAACCCCACGGCGCTGGTGACGTCGTCCAGCAAGACGTTGGCAGAAGGGGCTGCTTTGCTTTGGCCTGACGTTCAACATAGTGTGTCCGGATGGATGTTGAGTGCTTTGGCACGACAAACAGGGATTCCGGTGGACCTGCCATTCGATCAGCTAACGGTATCTCAGCGTCGCATTCTGTTTCGGGGGACCGGACCACAGTGGATCGAGGTTCGAGAGTCCGACGCCGGCGACAACAATAAGTCAGCCGTTGTTTTGTTCCGCTTTCAGTTCAAAGGGTTTTATCCCGCTTTGGATGAAGCATCGCGTTTGACTCCTGGGCTGCGGGGCAAGTTGGAGCAGTTCACGGCTGAGATCGACTGCAACGCATGCGACGGTTCGAGACTGCGTGACGAGGCTGCCGCCGTTCGTTTTCGGGGACACACAATTGCTGACCTCGTTCATCTGCCGATGGATCGGTTGCATCAAGAGGTTTCAAGTTGGAAATTTGATCGGCGCGAACGCAAAATTGCGGGTGAGTTGGTCCGCGAGATCAAAGCAAGAGTCGGTTTTTTGTTGGATGTCGGATTGGACTATCTGACACTGCACCGCGGAGCGGCAACCCTGTCTGGTGGTGAGGCTCAACGGATCAGGCTGGCTGCTCAATTGGGAAGCGGTTTGTGCGGTGTCCTCTATGTGTTGGATGAGCCGACGATTGGATTGCACCCACGAGATAATCAGCGGCTGATCGGTGCGCTGCATCGCTTGCGTGATCTCGGGAACACACTGCTGGTCGTCGAGCATGATCGAGATGTCATCGAAAGCAGTGACTATCTGTGCGATTTTGGACCCCGCGCCGGGCGTCATGGTGGGCGGATTGTTGCCAAGGGGCAGCCGCGTGATGTGTCACCTTATGCAGAGTCTGTCACGGCAGGTTACCTCGACGGGACAAAATCGATTGCCGTTCCAAAGTCGAGGCGGCCCGTGATCTCGGATTCCGGAAAGTCCTATGTTGAGTTTCTCAAGGTGCTCGGTGCCAGTGAAAATAATTTGCAAGCAGTCGATTTTGAACTGCCTTTGGGAGTCTTTACTGCGATCACAGGACCCAGCGGCAGCGGGAAAAGCTCGTTGATCGAACAGATCCTTTACCCGGCCCTGGCTCGGCGTCTTCATCGAAGCCGCGTCCGGCCTGGCAGACACGAAAAGATCGAAGGCGTTCGCTACATCGATAAGGTGATCCGAGTAGACCAGTCACCCTTGGGGAACACACCCAGCAGCAACCCGGGAACCTATACCGGCGTTTTTGATTTGATCCGGCAATTGTTTGCCTCAATCCCCGAGGCTGCGGAGCGACTTTATACCGCCAGAACGTTCAGCTTCAATGTGCCCGGCGGCAGGTGCGAAACTTGCGAAGGCAGTGGGCAACTGAAAATCGAAATGCATTTTTTGCCCGACGTCTGGGTGCCGTGCGAAGAATGCAAGTCGAGGCGATACAACGAAGATGTTCTGGAAGTCAAGCTGCATGGTAAATCGATTGCCGATGTGCTTGACATGCAGTGTGGCGAGGCGACTGAGTTGTTTGCTAGTTATCCCCGGATTCTGCGGACACTGCAGACACTCTGTGATGTTGGACTCGATTATGTAACGCTTGGCCAGTCAGCACCCACCTTGTCCGGGGGCGAAGCTCAACGGGTCAAGCTCGCTGCTGAATTGAGTCGACCCATGACGGGCAGCACGCTGTATCTGCTTGATGAGCCGACGACGGGCCTGCATTTTGAAGATATCGAGAAACTTCTCGACGTGCTGCAGCGCCTGGTGCACCTCGGCAATACGGTGGTCGTGATTGAACATAATTTGGACGTTGTCAAATGCGCGGACTGGATTGTGGACATGGGACCCGGTGCAGGGGTCAACGGAGGCCAAATCGTGTTCGCCGGGACTCCCGAGCAGTTGGCCGCCGAATCACAGAAAAAATCCAAGAGAAAACGTGACAAATCCCTGGTGTCCGTGACGGCACCATTTCTTGCCAAAGTGTTAGCGCACGACGGTCAATCATCACATCAGGACTCTGGACGTGGAGACGGGACCAAAGTAACAAACCGTAAACCGCCAGAAACCAAACCGCCAGAAACCAAACCGCCAGAAACAAAATCGCCAGAAACAAAATCGCCAGAAACAAAACCGCCAGAAACCAAGCGACGACCAACTGCGACTCGCGTTGATAACGCGGAAAAAAAACGGGTGTCAAACCGAGCGGCGAAACATAACACCCAGGATACGGTCAAGGTGGCAGGCGAAGTCGCCACGCCCGCCCGCCAGGGTCTTGTTCTGGAACCGTGGAAAGCACTCGGTAGAAAATGGCATTCACTTGAGAAGGGGTTTCCGGATGGCGAGAAACCTGAGTGGCCGTTGGAGGTTGCCGACCGGCTTTTGAAATTACTTGAACAAGTTGCCGGTGAAACCTCGCTTGTGTTTTCCGCGTCAGACCGTTTTCAAGTGAAACTGAGCGGTTCCGAAAACGCTTGGGCCGAGGTAGAGACCAAGGTTGCCGAATCGCTGAAAGTTACGCTGGCAGGTCCTGATGCTGCTTTTGACTCTGCGGAGTTTGCTAATTTGGACATGCATGGTCCGGTGGAACAGACCAAGGGGCAGCCGACACGGATCACCTTGAACCTGACCACCTTAAAGCATGTCCGGAGTCGTAAACTGCGTTCATTCTTGAAAACTCATCTGGAACGTACGCTGCGGTAGATGTTTTCACGCGCTCAGGGTGTTAGCTTCAGCGTAGACGGCTTTGTGGACTTTGGAATACATGCACTGCAGGATACTCAGCCCTGCTTTTGATTATGGTGTTTGTTGATGGGATCCGAGCAAGGGAGTTTTAAGTGTGAATGATCCGAAGGGTCTGTTGAGTTCCGTGATGGCTGACGCCGAACTGAAAATCCGGCTCGAGCAGATGCCCTCGGACGAAAAAACGGTCACGATTTGTTCTGTGACGGGAACAAAGTTCATGCATCCCAGTTGGCGGAGATCGGGTGACGACTATTCGGCGTCAGAAACGTTGGATTTGATTACCGATTCCAGTGAAGCTCCAGTCAGTCAAATCGACAAAGGCTTTGTCCCCGTGCGACGATTGGCTGAGTTGACTGACATGACAGCCGAGGAAACCGATTACCGCATCGTAGGCCGACTGGGCAGTGGGGGCACCGGTGTTGTCTATCAGGCGCATCAGCGAGCCCTGGATCGAGAGGTTGCGATCAAGGTGTTGCGTGATGAACTTGCACGCCATGACGTTTCACGGGAACGTTTCTTGACGGAGGCTCGTGTGATTGGCGGACTGGATCATCCGAACGTCATTGCCTTGCATGAAGTTTGCATCGATGCCAATGGGTTTCTTTTCTACTCAATGAAGCGGATTGATGGTACGAGCTGGGACCAGCAGATCAAGGATATGTCGGTCAGTGAGAATCTGAATATTCTGTTACGAGTAGCCGATGCTATCCGCTACGCCCACTCTCGCGGTCTGATCCATCGGGATATCAAACCAGAAAATGTGATGTTGGGTAAATTTGGTGAGATTTTGGTTGCTGACTGGGGCTTGGCGTTGACGGTTGGCAGCCCTGATTTGCGATTTGGCGTCAAGCAGTCGATTGGGGGAACGCCAGCCTACATGGCTCCAGAGCTTGCGGATGGTTTGCATTCGGCAACGACCTATCAAACAGATGTTTACCTGTTGGGCGGAATCCTGTTCGAGGTGTTGACGGGGCATCCACCTCATGATGGGAAAAACCTGCTTGTCTGTCTCCAGGCTGCGGCACGAAATGTCATTCGTGACACCCATGTCGAGGGAGAATTGATGGACATTGCCAGAAAAGCGTTGGCTGATGAACCAACGGATCGTTACGAATCGGTCGATGCCTTCATTGCCGCGCTCAATCATCAACGAAAGCATGATGATAGTGCTCGTCTGGTACGTCGCGCGCGGGCGAGGTTAGAGAGCGCGAAAGACGCGCATCAGTATGAGGATTTTCGCGTTGCTGATGCATTACTGATGGAGGCGTTGGATATCTGGCCCGACAACGCGCCTGCGGCGGACGCGAGAAGTGATTTGCAAACACGATTTGCTGCCGCTGCGACCAAACGGGGCGATTTTGATCTGGCGTTGTCTATCTACGAATCTGCCGGTGAAGCTGATTCTGACCTAGCCAAGTCTGTTCATGAATTGAGAACGGCAAGGGTGAGTAATGACCAGCGAGTTAGCCGATATTCTGACCTGTTCACAAAGGCTCCAGAAGCTGGGTTGCTGATCCGCATGGATGGTGCCTGCGTCGTTGAGGCAAACGAAGCTTTTGGCCAGATGTTTGGTTATGCGAATGAGGATTTGGTCGGAAAATCGATACTGGACCTCAATATTTGGGCTGTTGCACAGGACCGGGATCGTTTGACCAGCGGGTTGCAGGAAACAGGCACGATCCACAATCTTGAGGCAAGGTTTTTACACACCGACGGACACAGCATAGACGTGCTGATCAGTGGCTGCGTGGTCGATATGCAGGGTGAGAAAATGGTCGTGTCGACGATTCGTGATATCTCGTTACGAAAACAGGCAGAAAATGATCTGATGACAAGCCGGCAACGTCTGCGAGACTTGCAACGGTTGGCCGGCTTGGCCACGTGGACGTTCGATGCCCGAACTGAGAAATTGACCTGGAGTGACGAGGCATTCCGATTGACTGGCAGGGATCCTGACCTCGGGGTCCCATCGCCGGACGAATTTTTTTCAATGATTCACGAGGACGACCGTGATATTTTGCGTCAGACAATCAATGCCGCGTTGGCTTCCGGAAGGGGGTATGATCTGGTTGTGCGGCAACTCAGGGCCGACGGGAATCACCGGGAAGTTTTGCTCAAAGGCCAGCCGATTTTTGACGCCGATGGTTACACCATCGAACTCTATGGTGTCATGATGCCAATCCCAGATTGACGCCCATTTGTATGCGCGAGCTCAAATCAGTCACCGGTACCATCGGCAGTTCATCAATCACCCGATTGAGCAGCGATCCAGCAGGCTGTAGCATGGTAAACTGCTACCGGTGGCTTGGCCGTCGTTGGCGGAGACGGCCCTTATGACAAAATGTTTTTGAAAAGCTGCACTTCTGCCGTTACCCGATCCATCGATTGAGAGCCCGACAATGATCTTTACCGGCGAGACACGGTTCGTCCTTGTTTTCTTTGCTTTAGCCCTGTCTTTTGCCTCGCACGGCGACGCGCAGGAAAATCAACGACAGCCGAACATTGTTTGGATCGTGGGTGAGAACTTCGATCTGGATTTTGGTTGCTATGGGGCACGCAATGTGAAAACTCCTAACGTCGACCGGCTGGCTGCCCAAGGAGTGAAATACACCAACGTTTATTCCACGTCGCCTGTCTGTGCCCCGAGTCGTTCAGCGTTCATGACAGGGATGTACGCCACCACGACAGATATGCATCACATGCGTTCGCATCGGGAAGATGATTTTCGGCTTCCGCCTGGTGTTCGCCCACTGACACAGAGATTGCAGGAGGCGGGTTATCAGACCGCGAATGTGACGCACATCGCAGATCGGGTGGTGGGGACTGGTAAACTGGACCTGAATTTTGTTAACGAAGGACCGTTGTATCAGACAAAATTGTGGTCCGAAATTGACACGTCAAAGCCATTCTTTGCGCAATTCAATATGCCCGAAGCTGAGTACGACATCTATGATCGGAAATCCTCAGAAAAGGAACGTGTGGTGTGGGTGGGTGAGGAGTGGCATCCCCAGGTAGCGACCGCGAAGAACGTGACGCCTCCCCCGTATTACCCGGATCATCCTGTTGTTCGCCAGGAATGGGCCCGCTATCTGAATTCCGCCAGTGGCATGGATGTGAGAATAGGTTGGATTCTTGACCAGTTAAAGAAAGATGGTGTGGCGGATGACACGGTTGTGATTTTCTTTAGTGACAATGGTCGGCTTGAGGCAAGGGGGATTCATTGGTGTTTCGACAGTGGGTTGCATGTCCCGATGGTCATTCATTGGCCCAGCAACCATACGACCCCCGACGGGTATCAGCCCGGTCTGGTCGATGATCGCATCATCAGTCTGATTGATTTGACGGCGACCACGTTAGTGATCGCAGGGTTGGAGGTTCCAACTTTGATGCAGGGACAGTCCTTCCTCGGACCTGCCCACACTGCCGAACGACGGTTTGCGTTCAGTGCCCGGGATCGAATTGACGAGACTGAGATTCGCCAGCGATCGGTACGCGGAAAACGTTACCACTACGTTCGAAACTATACACCCGGCGCAGGCTTTCTCTCTTTGAATCGCTACAAGGAAAAATGCTTTTTGGTGAAACCTCTGATGAGGGAGTTGGCTGCCTCCGGCAAATTGTCGGGACCGCCCGCCGATTTGATGAAACCGTTTGCGGCCGAGCAGTTGTTTGATACCCAGCAGGATCGCTACGAAGTCGTGAATCTCGCTGACTCGGATGTGCCGCAGCATCGCAAGGCGTTAGCTGAAATGAGGGCCGCTTTGGATACTTGGATTGTCGAGACGGGTGATCGAGGAAGCATTCCGGAAGCACGTGAAATTGTGGCTCCGTTCGAACAGGAAATGCACGATTGGTTTGGGACTCCTGATTGGGTTCAACGCAAGCCGGGTTCGGCTCAATAGCCAGGTTAACCGATGGGTTTCAGGCTGGCCGCTGAATTCCCACAAGTCAGGGAATGTGGGCCACATGTGGCTGCTGAAGAGGTTTAGAGTTGAGTCACCCCCTTTGGGATCCTCAAGACTGTGTTGAATCAAGATCCGTTGCCCTGCTCTGGGATCGTTGCCGCGGGATGCTGGAACGTGGACGAAACGTGCCATTTCGGTGAAATTCTCAGGGTTTTCTACTACGCCCGTTCATCGATTCAGTGTCCCTGTCTATACTAATAGTTGCTGGGGGAAGCCTTCTTTTTCCGGCTCTGGGACCAGTACGATGAGGAGGATTTGATGAGTGAATACGGTGCATTCAGTGACGATTATTACGTCAACATGAATTTGTCCACCGAAATGGAAGTGCCACAAAGCCGCGAGGCAGTGCTGCATTATTTTGAGCAGGTTAGGCGCCGTTATCCGAAGATGCAGAACTTCTACGCTCGCGAGAAAGGGGAGTATGTGCTGGAGGAAGAAAAGGATGCTGGCGCTTATCGCTGGGCCTCCATCGACGGGAAACGAGTCAACGCCGGAGTGGTCAATCCAGAGTCATTTGAGTCCGCCTTGGAACAGCACCGCATTGTCCTGGAACTGATTCCCTTTGAATTGTCGATTAGCCCACTCGATTGCGAGTCACTCAGCGTCATGTTGGGTTTTGATTATGCCTATCGAGGGAACCACAACGAGATTCTGGCAGAGGCAATCGGAGTGGCGCCAGGCCTGGAACGCTTCACATCGGTCCCCTACGGAAAGCTCCTTTCCCACGAACCAGCGATCCAATTTGCTTTGGACGAAGATTGCCGCACGCAGTGTCGTGTCAGTTTCGAATCCCGCACAAGTGCTTACCAGATTCGTAGCGGTGAATTTGGCGAAGAGCAAATTAGCGTCTATTTGACTGTACGCCGCTACGACAGCCTGGGGGCCAGCGAGACCTATGCTGCTGAGTTTGATCGTTTGGCAGGGCTTTGTCGCGATCTGGTTGACGAGTACCTGGTCACAAGCGTGTTACAACCTCTGCAGGAAGCTATCTCGCTTCGTTAGAGGACGATTGCTACTGGTGGAACACCAGATCATCCAGCGTTCTACAGGTCCAGCGTTCTACAGGTCCAGCGTT
>JAPKCI010000167.1 GCA_028823035.1 Rubripirellula sp. | reverse complement strand
AGACAGTGCGATGACAGTGCGATGACAGTGCGATGACAGTGCGATGACAGTGCGAGTCGTTTTTTGCGTCGCCTGCGATGCTGTATTTTCGTTGGTATTCCTGTGGTGGTCGTACATGACCCGCTGAGCCAAATCGGCGATGTTGGGTTTCCGCATGAACGACTTGCCATCGCATCCCAACTGCGGACGCAAATCGTCCACGGTGATGAACCAGAGGTTCTGCATCGGGGTGGACTGAACCTCTTTGCTGATTTCGTTGATGGTAACTGGTGGGGGAGGTTCGGCCGCGAACAGCGAGTTTGATGGGATGGTGAGAAGACACCATCCGGTTCAGGGGGCAGGATTCTGTCGTTCACCAGTTGAGGATCCAACGTTCGGCAACCCCAAGCTCGAGGCAAACCAGATTGCCAGGCATATGGCCCCAGATGGTAGACGGGATGCAAAATCGGGAATTACGGATGCTGGCTGATCAAAGAGATTGACCGTGGTGAAGAGATTGACCGTGGTGAAAATCCTAGGGTACTAGGAGATTCGCTGAACTGAGCGGTGGGGGTCGCGATCGTGTCAGCCCGCATTTTGGGTGTTGTGCCACCCAGACTCAGAATATGCCGGTTTTGCCATTTAAGCCAGTTTGTTGGGATCGAAAACACGGGTTCGCACAGTGGCAACGTAAAAATTGCTCAAAAACCACTCAGTTTGGCACCAAATCGTGATTCTCCTTGGTCTGACGCTATGTGGCGAGTATCATATCGTGTGAACGGAAGTCTGTTACGCCCCTGGGGAAACAGTTTTGCTTTCGGCTGGTTAGATGCCGATGCTGCTGTTGGAGGCTAGGCGGACCCGCCGCATCCGTTTTTGTGATTCGAGGCCTGAAACGCGTTTGTTTCTGTGTCGAGAGCCTGTACCAAACCAATTGTCATTCGCACTTATTAGTCGATTCGGATGACGAGGCGAACATTTCTCAAGGAACATTTAAGTGAGCATCCTTTCCCGTCGATTTGTGCTATCTGCTGTGTCCCTTTCCATCCTCGCTCTTCCTGCGGTCGCTTTGGCGGAACGCGAGAAAGAGGTTCCGGCGATCAACGCCGAACTTTTTGCAGCGATGGATGCTGGCCAGATAGATGTGAAGATCATTCCTCAGGACGCGACCAAAGCGAACATCCTGATCCGCAACCTGACTGACCAGCCTATCCATCTGCGTTTGCCCAAGGCCTTTGCCAGCGTTCCTGTCCTCGCCCAAGGAATGATGGGTGGCATGGGCGGCGGCGGCATGGGTGGCATGGGCGGCGGCGGCATGGGTGGTGGTGGTGGTGGTCAAGCTGGTGGCGGCGGCATGGGCGGCGGCGGCGGCATGGGCGGCATGGGCGGCGGCGGCATGGGCGGCATGGGTGGCATGGGAGGTGGTGGCTTCATGCGAGTCGCACCCGAGAAAATGCGAAAGATCGCTGTGACGACAGTTTGCCTTGAGCACGGAAAACGCGATCCCAATCCTAAAATGGCCTACAAAATTGTTCCGATTGAACAGTTCACCAAAAAAGCGGACGTGCGAGTCCTTTGTGAAGCACTTGGGTACGGACAAGTGACTCAGAATACGGCTCAGGCCGCAGCATGGAACATGATGGACGGTTTGACTTGGGACCAATTGGCTTCCAAAAATCGCATCGAGAGCAAGTATCTTGGCAACATCCGTTGGTTCTCGCAGTTCGAATTGCGGACAGCGATGGCCGTTGTAAATGAAGCCGGCCGTCTTGCCAAAGAGCGTGCAAAAAGCAAAGGAAGTCAGTCGAGCGAACCGCAGCAATCACTCAGTGACTTCGAGGGCTAGTCTCTTAGCTTCACATTTGAAACATGCCCAGTGTGTCACCTGACACGCTGGGTTTTTTTGTGCTGGGTTTTTTTGTGCTGAGCTCTCGGGTTGGATTTGATCTGAGCAGGTGCCAGCAATACGCACGCCAATGACATCACGGATACAATCTTGTTGATGCCATCGCGATTGTGAGGTGTTATCGTGCTGGCCTGATCTGCAACTGCGTAACCCACAGGATAAATCGATGACTCGTTTCTTGACGCTTTTCCTATTCGTCGTTGCAGTAACAGCGTTGGCAGGTTGTTTTTCTGCTGAGATCCTGGGCCGAACGGGACCAGGTGGATTGGCGATTGGCGACAAGGCACCACAGGTTCAGATTCAGGCTCTCGTCCATGGAAAACCCATGGATGCCGCCAATGCACAGGGCGTTCAGGTGATTGAGTTTTGGGCTACTTGGTGTGGACCATGTTTGCTTGGAATGCCACATCTGAGCGAGTTGCAAGCGAACTTTGGGGACGAGGTGACGATTTTGGGGGTCACCTCAGAGGATTTAGAAACGGTGGAGGGCTTTCTTGCGTCGGCGGCGGGCAACGGTCGCACGTGGGCTGACGTGGTGAAGTATCGGTTGGCCGTCGATGATAATGGAGCCACAAATGCCGCTTTCATGAGTGCGGCCGGACAGAATTCGATTCCTACCGCTTTTATCATTGGTAAAGATGGCGTGTTACAGTGGATCGGGCATCCGAGTGCCATGGATGGGCCGCTGAAAGCGGTTGTTGACGGTACCTGGCAACTTCCTGACGCGGGCTAGCATGCTTCCTGACGCGGGCTAGCATGCTTCCTGACGCGGGCTAGCATGCTGGGCGACGCTGCTTAGCGGTTCTGATCGGGGACAGTTCTGCCCCGGTCTGAGCTGATCTGCCCCATGCTGACTCGGTTCATCAGACCTGATCATCGAGAAGTCGTTCTGGCGTGACGAGTGGCTTTTAGCAAATCTGTGTGGTTGGCGGCAAAGATATCTCTTTGATCGTGGCTAAGCCGTTTGCGTGAAAACTTGGGTTTCGGTCTAATCATGATCAGTTCTTACGCAAGCCTCTCAACGTGCTCGACCTCATGCAGTTACCCATCATTTCCGACACTCAGGCACCGGCCTCTAAACAGAGCGATCAACAGGAGGGCGGTCAGCGTGGCCGGTACGCGGTGGTCAGTCTGGGTTGCCCCAAGAATCTGGTGGATACCGAGCAGATGTTGGGGCGGCTTGATGAGGACGGCTATCAAATGACTGACTCGGTGGACGACGCCGACTTTGTGGTTGTCAACACCTGTGGTTTTATCGACTCTGCCCGTGAGGAGTCACTGGGCGCGATCGACGAAATGTTGGCGTTGAAGCGTCAGGGAAAAATTAAGAATGTTGTGGTTACCGGTTGTCTTGCCGAACGCCAGCAGGGGAAGTTGCTTGAGTCGCGTCCAGAAATCGATGCCATGGTCGGAGTTTTCGGCCGTAATGAAATCGTTTCGGTGATTGATCGTCTGCAGTCGGGTGTTGATGAGCAGCAAAAGGTATTCCGTCCTGCGGCCATTCGCCCGCTCTCGGATTCTGTCCGGCATCCGGTAACGCCAAGGCACTTTGCCTACTTGAAGGTCAGTGAGGGCTGTGACCGACTTTGCACATTCTGTGCGATACCCAAAATGCGAGGCAAGCATTACAGCAAGCCGATCGAGCAGGTGGTCGAAGAGGCAAAACGTCTTGGCGATGCGGGTGTTCGCGAGGTGGTCATCGTGGCTCAGGATACGACTTACTATGGTCGTGACCTGTATGGCGAATCACGACTCAGCGACCTGTTGATTCAGTTGGACCAGATCGAGACCATCGATTGGATTCGACTGATGTACTTTTACCCCATGTACATCGATGATCGTTTGATTGACACCTTGGCCGGGGCGCAACGGATCCTGCCTTACATTGATATGCCGCTGCAACACGCCAGCGACGCAATGTTAAAGCGAATGTCCCGTAAAACCACTCGGGTAAGTCAGGAAGAAATACTGGAAAGGTTGCGTTCAAAAATTGATCGTCTGGTGATGCGGACCACGATGATTACAGGCTTCCCCGGCGAAACTGACGATGATTTTGCTCAGTTGGCGGACTTCACTGCGGAGCAGCGTTTCGAACACCTCGGGGTATTCACTTACTCGATCGAGGATGACACGCCTGCGGCAAGGCTACCCAATCGGGTGCCGGCCGAAGTCGCACTGCAGCGACACGACGAAATCATGGCCATTCAGCAGAAGATCGCTTTCGAGTGGAACGAGAGTCGTGTCGGCACAATCGAAGATGTGATCATTGATTCGCCTCTTCCTGATCAGGAAGGAGTTTGGATTGGACGCACACGCGGCGAGGCTCCAGACATTGACGGGATTGTCTATGTGTCCGGCATCGATCCAACATCCAATCTTGATGTCGGTTCCATGGTGAAGTGCGAGGTGGTTGCCGCGGATGGCTACGATTTGATCGCGGCACCTCTCACCTGATCCGGCCAACTACCATGCCCTGGGGTTGTGGTCAAAGTAGCGATTAGGCAGGTGTGGCAGACGGCAGCGATTTCGCTGGTATTCAGGTTCAGGTTCAGGATTCGGATTCAGGTTCAGGTTCAGGATTCGGATTCGGATTCGGATCTGGCTTGCGGAACGAGAAATGTGCCGCACAAACCAATGCATGGGACCTTGGCGTGGGCAAGGCAATCGACGACAACTTATGCAGTGTCGCAGGCAATTCTAACGGTGATGCAGATGATGAATGAATCCAAGAAACCCAGCATCTACAACGTTCCCAACGCTCTGACGAGTATTCGTTTCGGGTTGGCGATCGCGGTGATGGTTTTGATTCCAGCCGAATACTACCCCGCGGCTTTAATTATCTTCGTCATTGCCGCATCAACAGATTGGATGGATGGGTATTGGGCGCGGAAGTACGGTCAGGTTACTAAACTGGGGCGTATCTTCGATCCATTTGTCGACAAGATTATTATCTGCGGCACCTTCATCTCACTCGTTGCGGTGCCTGACTCAGGGGTTGCGTCCTGGATGGCGACCATCGTGATCGGTCGTGAATTGTTGGTGACCAGCCTTCGTGGCATGATAGAGGGATCGGGGGGCGATTTCTCAGCCAGCCAATTGGGGAAATGGAAAATGGTGCTGCAGTGCGTCGCAGTGGTCGCAATTTTAGTTTGCATGATCCAGCCGGATGTAGAGTGGATAGAGTGGACGAGTTTCGGCTTGTTATGGGCCGCGATTGTTTTGACCGTCTATTCCGGGATTGATTACAGCTTTGCCGCTGCACGCGTGATGCGTGAGCCAGCGTTGTCCAGCGACTCGCAAGGCGAGTGATGGTCGATTTGCTCCCGTACGCTCTGAGTGGGCTGATGCTGCTGACGCTGGTTGCCAGCGTGGTCTGCTGGTTGCGATTGCTACCAGCGATCTTCAGGCAAGGCTTGCGAGGCTTTGCTGATTCTTGGTTGCCCGCGCGGACGCGAACTCGTCCTTTCTGGGGATTCGCCGAGTTCCTCATCATGTTCGGTTCGATGATGGTGATCGGGCAGTTGGCGTTGCTGGTGGCGATCGAGAATGAATGGATAGCTCGTCCCGAGCCAAACACTGGAGCGTTGGAACAGTCCACCATGACTGGCGTTCTCGTGATGCACGGTGCGAATTATCTGGCGAATCTGGTGGCCGTCATCATTACACTGATTTGGATGCGTAATATTGACCGTGATGCGGTCCGTAAACTGGGGCTGATTTGCGATCGAGATGCCGTTCGCCTCGGCTTGAAAGCAACCGTGATGATTTTGCCACCCGTGATTCTGATCAGTTTTGCGGCAGCGTTTTTAATACCTTATGAGCATCCCGTTCTGGATGTGCTTGCTGATCTGAGGTCGCCTGGGGTATTCGCCGTTATCTTTATCGGCACTGCCATTCTGACGCCGGTTTTCGAGGAAATGTTCTTCCGTGGTTTGCTGCAGGGGGCCTTGCAGGGATTCGCCGATCGGAATCTAGGAATCGTGGGCGAACCGTCTCAGTCATCGGCAAATGCTGGCGAACCGTCTGCTTATCACTTGGACGTGGCTGGTGATGGAGCGTGGCGACCGGTTGCTTACTGGCCGGTGATTGCTGCAAGCTTGCTATTCGCAAGCATGCACATCGGTCAGGGGGCGGCCCCCATCCCTCTTTTCTTCCTCTCGCTGGGACTGGGCTATCTGTACCGTCAGACGGGATCGTTGATTCCCTGCATCGTGGTTCACATGATCCTGAACGGCACGACGCTGATCGCCGAGTTTATAAAACCAGCTCTTTGATCGACGTTATCTGGCAACGGAGTCGTTTGGGAAGGATGGCAGTGGAAATAGCGAGCGTGGTAAACGGGTGACGCCTTGTTGCTGGGGATAGTGGCCAAGAAACAGGAACGGTCTAAGTGAGTCGGGCCTGGCTTGCAACGTTTTGTTCAGGCTACTGAGAGCAACGATAGCAGTCGCAAACTGAATCTTTGTGCGTTGCCGCCACAAGAACGGTAAATGGTGTTTGCACGGGGAACATGAGATTTCGGTAGGTTGCCGGCGACAAGGTAGGGTGGCTCAGCGTGCTTCCGATTTGGTTGGTGTGTGTCTGAATCATAAACTGAGCCACGATGGTTCGTTCCGGAGTCTAGCTTTTTTGTGATGTCAAGCACGATGGCGATGACCAGAAGGCCAAAGCAGAGCAGAGCAAGGCAAGTCCAATGATGTTTATCATTCTGTGATACATCTCGCGGACGAACGGACAGTAAAAATAGTGGGGATTTGATTCGCTTGGATATCTGTGCTTCAACGCAAATCCATTTCGTGATTCACATCACCAACGAATCGATTGCCCAATTGCATGGCACTGAGTCGGGACAGAGATAGAACACTGAACTTGTTTTCGGTATCCCGAGAACGCTTTCCTGCCCGGTCCCGTCTGCATTGGCTTGCAGTTTTTTGCACCTCACAATAACGCTTGGGACTTAATGTTTAGGGCGAGGCTTTCGGGCAAGCAACCTGCAGAAAGAGGGGTGAATTTCAATGGCGTTTTTATCAGAAGCTCTGCTTTGCTGGTTGCGTCACACAGGTGAACCAGCGGGTGATTCATTGCGGTAAAGCGTCTCTGAGTGTGTTCGAATTGCAGGAACACTTTGAGAAGGAAGTCGAAAAGACTCAAGATTTGGTTCGCGGCGGCGAGGGAGGAGGATCACCGAAACTGCGATGTTTTCCGCAAGGCATTCACGCCGGATTTGCATGAAATAATGCGAAATCTCTGCGATCGTGCACGGTGGAAATCAGCTAGGATAGGAATTGGGCAGGATGGGGTCTGAGACTCTCGGAATTCATGCCTCTTACGGATGGTTTTTCCCATTATTCAGGTACGCTGATGCTGAATCTGACTTCCAAGGGCTCGTCTCATACGTGCGATGGAACAACGCGACGAGACTTTCTGCAGATCGGAACACTGGGGGCGATCGGGTTAGGCCTTCCCCAATACTTGGCAGCAGCCGAGCATGGCATGATCGATCCGGACAAGGACAAACGCTCATGCATCATGATTTTCAACCTCGGTGCCCCTAGCCAGCTCGATACATTCGACATGAAGCCTGAGGCACCAGCAGAGGTGCGGGGACCGTTCAAGGCCATCGCCACCAAAGGTGATTTTCAGATATCTGAGATTTTGCCTCGACACGCCGAAATCGCTGACAAGTTCTCGATCATTCGTTCCTGTTATCACACCGCGGCCGCCGTGCACGATGCTGGTTGGCAAATGTTGCAGACGGGACGACAGTTCACCGGCGGCGTGAATTATCCGCACGCGGGTGCCGTCCTTCAATACATGCGGGGACGCCGCAGCGACCTGCCGGCACACGTTGTGCTGCCTGAGACCATGGGACGCGGAGGGGGGAATTTGCCCAATGGGCAGGCCGGCGGATTTCTGGGCAAAGCATACGATCCTTTTGCGCTCATGGCAGATCCTAGTAAGGATAATTTCAAAGTCCCTGACTTGTTGCCGCCTGCCACTTTGGGAGATGTGCGGATTGATCGCCGTCGGCGTATGCGTGGCGCCATTGAAGGTCGGATGAAGGAACTAGAGGCGACCGAATCCGCTAAAATGATGGATAAAAATTTCGAAGCTGCCTATCGCCTGATGAGTAGCCCACAAGCCCGGCAAGCCTTCGACCTGACCAAAGAACCGCGAAAAGTTAGAGAACGTTATGGCATGAATCGTTTCGGACAGTGTTGTCTGCTGGCGCGTCGATTGATCGAATCGGGGGTCCGTTTCGTCACCATCAACACCTTCCTGACGGTGTTCAATGAAATCACATGGGACATTCACGGAAGCAAGCCGTTCACCACGATTGAGGGCATGAAGAACATCGTGGCTCCCATGTACGATCAAGCCTACGCTGCGTTGATTTCAGACCTGCACGAACGTGGTTTATTGGAGGACACGATGGTTTGTGGTCTGGCGGAGTTCGGTAGGACTCCCAAAGTGAATCCTGCGGGAGGCCGCGACCACTGGCCACAATGTTTCTCGTGTACATTCGCTGGTGGTGGGGTTCAGGGCGGACGTGCGATTGGCGCGAGCGATCCTATTGGCGCCGTCCCGGCTGATCGCCCTACCAACCCGGGCGAAATTATCGCGAGCATTTTTAAAGGCCTTGGGCTCGACTTGCATGCTGAAATGCCAGGACCAGGTGGACGCCCCTTCCCGCTGGTCGAGTTTGGAGTACGCGAGGTCAAGGAACTGTTTGCCTGACGGATAATTGTTGCCTGACGGATTGTTGCCTGACGGATTGTTGCCTGATGGATACCTGAACCCGGTGTTCAAGCAGGACACACAGCAGCGGTCATGTGATCAACGAGATTCGCCGAATCCTACCTGTCGAGTTTTACCCGTTTCTTTATTTCATCGCTTCGAGTCCGCGTGCTGTTGCTTGATCGACAGTCATGCGTATTGAGGCTGGTTTCGCAAAAATAATCATGCTACGCAATCTTTTTAAACAAATGGTCCTCTTGATGGTCGCGTCAGTTGGCCTGCCTGTCATCTCGGCAGCTCAGGAGATTCGCATTCTGCCGGGCGAGTTCACGCTGCATGGTCGTACTGCCATCCAGCAGCTCTCGGTTGTCAAGGTTTCTGATCACCGTTTGTCAGCGTTGATCGACAAGGCAGACTTGCAGTTTGAGGTCGCAGACCCATCGATCGTTGAGCTCAAGAACGGAGTTGCTCAGGGGCTTGCCAATGGGACAACTGAGATCACTGCCCGAACAAGTGATGGGGGGCGTGACTCGGTAAAAGTGCATGTGCTTGACGCTGATGTCAAGGATCACTGGAGTTTTCGAAACGACGTCCAGAGCGTGTTGTCCAAAAGTGGTTGCAACATGGGGTCCTGCCATGGTGCTTTGGCTGGCAAGGGCGGCTTCAAGCTTTCACTGCGAGGCTACGATACAGACGCGGACTTCATGGCAATCACGCGCAAGGCAAGCGGTCGCCGGATAGAACTTTCAGATCCGGGACGCAGCTTGGTGTTGGCAAAACCGACCGCCGCTCTGCCGCACAAAGGCGGTTTGAAGCTGGCTCTGGAATCGCGGGATTACCGAGTGATTTCCGAGTGGATCGCAGCCGGCGCTGGCGGACCTTCAAGTCAGGACGCCCAGCTCCAGCGAATCACCGTCACACCTGAGTTGGCTCTGCTGAGTCGAGGCGACCGCTCTCAAATCCTTGTTCATGGCCATTATGATGACGGCCAGATTGTCGACGTTACCCACTGGTCCCAGTTTTCGGCGACCGAGGAAGCCATCGCGACGGTCGACGAGTTGGGATTGGTTCAGGTGCAAGGTAGCGGCGAAGCCGCTGTACTGGTTTGGTTCGGTAGCAAGGTTGCGCTGGCGCGGATGACCGTGCCCTATCCCTATGATGTGCCGGTCGACGTGTATCAAACAGCAGTTCGTCGGAACTTCATCGATGACCTGAACTTGCAGCAATTGCAAACTCTGCACCTGCGCCCTTCTTCCCGCTGCGACGATGATGTGTTTTTGCGCCGCGCGAGCCTCGATACCATCGGACGACTACCCACCATCGAAGAACGCGATGCCTTTTTTGCATCGGATCAGACTACGCGGCGTGACGGATTGATTGAACGCTTATTGCAGGGCGATGACTTCGTTGCTTACTGGACTTATCGGTGGTGTGACATGCTGTTGATCAATGGCACACGCTTACGTCCCATCGCGGTCAAAACCTATTACCAGTGGGTTGAAAAAGCAGTTCGAGAGAATCGCCCCTGGGATCAGTTTGTGCGAGACATTCTGACTGCGACCGGTGGAAGCAATCAAAACGGAGCCACCAATTTCTACGCTCTGCATCAGTCGCCGGAGGATATGACCGAAAACGCTTGCCAGGCCTTCCTTGGTTTGTCCATTGGATGTGCGAAATGCCACAATCATCCGCTTGAAAAATGGACGAACGACCAGTACTACGCGATGGCCAACATGTTCTCACGCGTAAGAGCCAAAGGTTGGGGGGGAGATGGACGTAATGGTGACGGTATCAGAACGCTTTATGTTTCGAATTCGGGGGAACTGATCCAGCCCAATCGTGGCAAGGCCCAACCACCGGCGGCACTCGATTCGCCACCACTGGAATTCGATGATCCAACCGATCGAAGAATCGTGCTTGCCGATTGGATGACCAGTCCTGAGAACCCGTATTTCGCCCGTGCGATCACGAATCGTGTCTGGGCGAATTTTTTCGGCCGTGGTTTGGTCGAACAAGTGGATGATCTGCGGCTAAGTAATCCGGCTTCGAACGAAGCGTTGTTGGATGCTGCAGCCGAACATGTGGTCAAGTCAAAATTCAACCTCAAAGAACTGATGAGAAGTATCCTGCTCAGTGAGACCTATCAACGCAGCAGCGTCCCGCTGGTCGACAATCGTGATGAATCGAAGTACCTGAGTCGGTATTATCCGAGGCGTCTGATGGCTGAGGTTCTGCTGGACGGGATTGATCAGGTGTTGGGGACTTCCACTCTCTTTGATGAAGTTGCATTTCCCGGAGCCGACAAACAAAAAACGGATTTCTATAAAAAAGGAACCCGTGCCATCGAACTGTATGATGCTTCGGTTAACTCGTACTTTCTAAAGACGTTCGGACGAAACCCGAGGGAAATTACCTGCGAGTGTGAACGCAGCGACGAGACGAGCATGGTGCAGGTACTGCACTTGTCCAACGGGGAAACACTGAACCCCAAGCTCGCCGATCAGGAAAACCGGATTGCTAAGCTCCTCGGCGAAAACCAATCCGATTCTGACATCATTCGGACGCTGTTTTTAGCGGCTCTGGCACGCGAACCCATCGAAAGCGAAATGCAAAAACTGCTGGCGATACGTGCTGAGTACGGCGACGACCGTGCGACTGCCATTCAGGACATTGCCTGGAGCATCCTGACGAGTACTGAATTCACTTTTAATCATTGATCAACACGACAGTTTGTTGATCTTTTGCACAGGTTCCCCCCTGCTATGTTTCAATCAAATATGCGTTTCAGTGCCTGTGTTGTTGTGCTGCTAGTGACGATGGTTACTGGCCAGGCTAATGACGAAATTGATTATGCCGCTGAGGTATTTCCAATTCTTTCCGCCCACTGTGTTGGTTGCCATGCTGTCGATGAAGCAGAGGGTGGGTTGGTCATGGAATCACACGCTGCGCTGATGAAAGGAGGCAAGTCGGGATCTGCGGTCACACCGGGTGTTGCCAACAGTAGCCGGTTGCTGCTGCGTGTAAGCGGAAAGGCAACCCCCCGAATGCCTCCTGAGGGAGAGGAACCGCTGAGTGATGCTCAGATTGAATTGTTAACCCAGTGGATTGAACAGGGGGCGGTCGGACCCAACGGAAGTATGCCACCGACACGCCTGTTCAACACACCGATGATTAAGAAACAGGCTGATGTGCTGTTGCCCGTGACGGCCATCGCTGTTTCGGATGACGAATCGCGACGTGCCATCGCCCGTTCCGGTGCCATCGAGTTGATCGACAAGGACGGAAAACTTGTTCATGAGTTCACAAAGGAAGTGGGCAAGGTGAATGCCATGCAGTTTAGCCGTGATGGCAGCAAATTGTTGATTGCATCGGGCGTTTCGGGGGCTTACGGAACGGCATTGGTCTTCTCGACGCAAACCGGCGATCTGTTGCTGGACCTGGGTGGTCACCGTGATGTTCTTTACGCCGCAAGGTTCTCACCCGACGGTAAGTACATTGCGACAGCGGGATACGACCGTCGTATCGTGCTTTGGGACAGTCTTACTGGCGAGCGGTTGCGGTCCTTTGATGGGCACAATGGAGCCATTTACGATCTTGCCTTTTCGCCCGATGGAAAAGTACTGATCAGCGGATGTGCGGACGAAACAGTCAAGGTTTGGAATGTTGCCTCAGGGCAGAGGCTTGACACGCTGAGCCAACCGGAAGGTGAAGTCTTTGCAGTCGGTGTGACGTCCGACGGAAAGTTTGTTCTGGCTGGCAGCGCAGATAATCGCTTGCGAGTTTGGGCATTGAAGTCGATTGACAGCCCGCAAATCAATCCGATCCTGGTGACCCAGTTTGTCGATGAAACTCCTTTGCTCAAGTTTCGATTGACAGCCGATGGCCGAATGCTGGTTGTGTTGAGCGAAGGCGGCAATGTCAAATTGATCGACACTCGAACATGGGTTCCGGTGGCATCGCTTGAACCGTTACCCCATGGTTGTAGCGACTTGACGTTGTCCGCTGACGGCAAGGAAATGTTGGTGTCTTTGATGAATGGTGAGGTCGTCAAACGTGCGATTCCCTTGATTGATCAACAACATGAACAACTGAAGACGGGTGCAGAGGACGTTTTTCTGGATCTTGGCGAACTCACAAAAGTCAATGAGCCCGAAGCTGGGACAGCTGTTCCGAGCAATGGTACGACAGGCTTGAAGGTGCCTCGTGGTGCCGAAATTGCCGGCAACATTGGTCGACGAGGTGAGGCTGACTTGTATCAGTGGAAGGCCCGCCAAGGTGAGGTTTGGGCGATTGATGCAGATGCTATCGAAGGTAGCCAAATTGACCCCTTGGTCGCGGTGCTGGATGCCGCGGGTAGGCCGGTGTTGCGTACCCGTTTGCAAGCTGTTCGAGATTCGTATTTCACGTTTCGTGGGAAAGACAGTAAGCAGATTGGCGATTTCAGATTGTTCAATTGGCAGGAAATGCACCTCAACGACTATCTGTACGCAGCGGGTGAGGTGACGCGACTGTGGATGTATCCCCGAGGGCCCGATTCGGGCTACAACCTTTACCCCAATGAAGGAAATCGTTGGACGTACTTTGGCACATCCCAAGCCACACATGCTTTGGGAGAACCCGCCTATATCGTTCGTCCGCTTGCCTCTGGTGAGACGCCGGTCGCGAACGGGTTGCCAATCTTTGATCTGTTCTATGAGAACGATGATGACCCGCATCGCACGGCTGGAAATAATAGCCGCTTATTGTTCAAGGCACCTGACGATGGTGTTTACACGGTACGTGTTTCGGATACTCGGGGTGATGGTGGAGAGACATTCGGCTACCGATTGTTGGTTCGAGCGGCCACGCCGGCGTTCATGCCTTCCCTCGCCAAGCCAAAGGCGGATCTTCGTAGAGGCTCCGGCAGGGAAGTGATCGTTCGGGTTGACCGAATGGATGGTTTTGACGGACCCGTGACATTTGAGGTGACTGATCTGCCACCCGGGGTGACGTCCGATTTTCCTGTCACGATTGAGGCGGGGCAACGATACGCAGTGGGAACCATCTGGGCTGCTGAAACGGCGGAACCATGGACGGGCACGCAGTTGCCGCAGGTGATTGCCAGAGCGACCGTAGTGG
>JAPKCI010000166.1 GCA_028823035.1 Rubripirellula sp. | reverse complement strand
GTTCGAGTCCCAGTGTTCGAGTCCCAGTGTTCGAGTCCCAGTGTTCGAGTCCCAGTGTTCGAGTCCCAGCCGCACCGCAAAGGTGCCTCATGACAGGAGGAGTCACTCAGAAGCCTGTGAAACGACGCTCACTGACGGATTCCGCGGACAGGCTTGCCTGGAACGGAAGAGACTCGCTCGATCGGCAGATCCGGCAACGATTCGAGAAAAAATCGACCGTAGGACTTGGTATGGATCCTTGGATCCAGGACCACAACCATCCCCTCATCCGTTGCCGTGCGTATCAGGCGACCAAAGCCCTGCCGAAATTTAATCACCGCTTCGGGCAGTTGATATTCGGCAAATGGATTCCCCCCTCGCGACCGGATTTCGTCCAACCGGGCTTCCAGAAGTGGGTGGTCGGGAACCGCGAAGGGCAATTTAGTAATGATCACGTTCGTCAGCGCTTCACCAGGAACATCAACACCCTGCCAGAAACTATCAGTACCAAAGAGAACGCCACGGCGATTCCTTCGAAAGGATTCCAACAACTGCGTGCGGTTCTGTTTTCCGGCCTGGCTAAAAAGTTGCAGCTTCTGTTCCGCCAGCCAACCAACCAGTGCATCAGCACACCGCCGCAGCAAATCGTAACTGGTAAACAGTACAAAAGCATGACCTTGGCTCTGAGTCACAAAACGTTTGATTTGTTCCGGGATGGCCCGCTCAAATTGCTGGCGTTCACGGGACGGGTCGGGCAGGTCAGTCACGACCACCAGTTTCGCCTGCAGTTGGTAATCGAACGGACTTCCCACCCGAACGGACATGCCACCCGAAAGGCCGATACGTGACCGATAAAAAGAGAAGTTGTCATCGGTCCCGGTCGCCAGTGTAGCACTTGTCATGACCACACTACGAATCATTTCGCTTTGGAAGAGTTCCTTGCGCAGCGTCTCACCAACGTGAATCGGAGACGCCGCCAACGTCACTCGATCAAGCCCTCGGCGTGATCCCGTCCGTTCGACCCAATAAACGGATCGCTCCAGTTCCTGTGCAAGCCATTGTCTCAATCCACCGGCCAAAGCCAACATTCGATCGTAGGCCGATTCAAAGTCCTTGCGATCGGATTCGTTTTTCTGGGCATCGGCTTGTCGGCGAAGAGACGCAGCCAATGCCTCCATCGGCTTGCTGAGTGGGTTGTCAACAATCCCCGCCTGTTCAACCCGACCATTCTTTCGGCCCGATGATTCCCACCAGTCCAGCACGTCTGCGAACAGATTAGTGGCTGCAAATCGGCACTGCTCTACCTGCAGCTGCAACCCTTTCAAATCTTTCTCGACCAGCAACCCTTTCTGGGTTCGATCGTTGTACAGCCGATCGAACAGATAGTCGAATTGACCACTTGTGAGTCTTATTCCCAGATGATCGCCCGCGACCGCTTCAATCGTATGACATTCATCCAGAATAACAGCGTCGTAATCCGGCAGCAGTGCCACTCCCTGACGTCGCAGCGCGATATCACTGAACAGCATGGCATGGTTCACAATCATCAACTGAGAGTTCATGGCACGTCGGCGAGCGCGAAAATAAAAACAGTCTTTGTGGCTGGGACAAGCTTTTCGCAGGCAATTGCTTGTATCACTTGCAACTTCGTCCCAGACCAAAGAATCTGGTTTCAGCGGAAGGCTGGAAAGCGAACCATCGCTCGTCTCGGCAGACCACTTCCTGATGGCTCGCAATTGATCATGCTGTTGGTCCGTCGCCAACAGGCTGGTGGCCTTGCCAATGGCCCGCTCCATCCGCCGTAATGAGAGATAATTACGGCGGCCTTTGACCAGCACAGCAGAAAACTCGCGTGGAATGACACTGTTCAGCAGAGGGATGTCCTTGGCAACCAGTTGCTCCTGCAAACTGATCGTGTGAGTCGAGATGAGAACTCTCGCCGGCCGTGACCGCTGAGCTTCACCCGGCGGAATGCCTTTGGGCATCGTCTGGTCGATCACCTGCGATTCGGTCGCGTGCAGGATGGCTGGCACAAGGTAGGCAAAACTCTTGCCAATACCGGTACCCGCCTCTGCCACCAAATGCTCTCGCCGCTGCAGCGCCTCGGCAACACGCCGAGCCATCGAGAGTTGTTGGTCACGGGGTTCGTAATGGGGCAAACGGCGGGAAATACTTCCACCGGGACCCAGAATGGAATCGACAGTGAGTTCGTCGCTCATCAAGCTATCTGTCGAAGCACAGGGGAACGTCTTTCGCATCTCAATCGCCCTTACAATACCACCTGACCGTCAACTCGAACATGACGCACGAAAGATCAACACATTTACTGTGTCGCCAGCTCGGTTTTGTGTAATAGTTTGGTGACAGGTCTTCGATGGAAAAAATGATGAGTGAGTTTCGCCAGCTATGCCCGTTCTGCAAACGAACGCTTGAACTCCCCGTCACAGCGATTGGTCAGGTGGCTCAATGCCCCGTCTGTAACACAACGTTCACCGCAGGCAAACAACCTGAAACCGCCGATCAGCCTGTCACAGCACGAGAGATTCAAGCACCGGAAACCGAAATCGCCTCCGGCCCCTCACTCAGAGAATCCCAGGCTGAATCCCAAACCGATCTCAAAGTCGATCTGACAAGCACTGGGCTGGCAGAAGATTCGATTGCCGAAACAGCGACCGAACAAATAACTGACGCTGCAATATCCACTGCGGTACCCACGACCCTGGATCCAGCGGGTAACGAATCAACGGCAGCAATCACCACGACCTCTCCCGCTAGCTCTGAATCGGATCAGACAAAGCTGCCTAAAACGGAACCGAATGAGACGCCAACCGAGAGCGTCCCTGCCGCCTCGTTTCCAGAATATCCCGAGGGCGTGAATCCTTTCAGCGTACCATTGCCCCAAGCTTCGCCCGGTTCTCAGTTCGAAACTCCCTACTTATCTCCTCTAGTAATCTCATCCGGGAATTTCGCACGGCCAGGTGAGGTGATCATTGTCAGCCAGTCGATCGGTGAGATCCTCAAAGCAACCGTGGCGATTCTCTTGAGCCGGGGAATCACTCTAATGGTATCTTTCCTGTGCATCTTATTTACCATTGCAGTCACGACAGTCATTGGCATGATCTGCATGGGGCTAATCAGCCCATTTGTCACTGTTGTTGCCAATGAGGCAGTCGTATTCACCTTCAGCTTCTTCGTTACCACGCTGGCTGTCGTCGTCTCATGTCGCAACACGATTGCCATCGCGCGTAACACACCGAATTTGATAACGGCCTCGTTGCCAAAGTTCCGATCGGTTCTCCATACGTTGGTGCCGATCGTGCTGCTGTCGGTGGTCGCCAGTCTGTTCCGATGGATATTGTTCAGCGACTATCGGGCTGATTCATTAGTCCTGATCTTGACGGGCTATTGCGCCGTAGTCACCTGTGGTTGGCTGTGGAGTTCCATCTTCCTTTGTTGTGACATGCAAAGTTCAGGCCCGGGTTCAGTTCTTGTCGCCTTACGAATGCTGTACCACAACAAATTGACGACAGCACTGCTGATTTTTATCAGCACCCTACTGACAACCTGCGGTGTAATTTCGTGCCAAATTCTCTTATTAGTCACTCTGCCATTCACTCAGATGATGTTGGCAATTGCGTACCTGATGATGACCAATCAGCCGTTAGCTGATCCCCGGCATCCTATTGAAGCTGACTGAATTCACATCGTTCCAATGGAAAGTGCCTGAATCGGAATCGCTGAGAAACCGTTTCAGCACGCGAAACGAGGCTCGCGAAGTATTTCCGCTGTTGGCGGCACGTGACCAATCGCTGGGCCGCTATCCGATTGCTTTGGCAATCGCGTAGATCTCGGCAGCATCCAGGACCCGATCGTTGCTTTCGAAGAGTGATTGAATGGCCGCCCGGTGCGTCTTCATTTTCAGCCCGCCGACACCTACCGCTCCGTAGGCCACCCCATTTCCCAGTGGCTTGGCTTTGTCCGTCACTTCGATCCCACCGATGCCAGCTGGTGGCACCGCATTCAAGTCGATGGCTACTTTGAGGTCGGTCATGCTTTGCACGGTAGTCTTGTCCACCAATTCAGCCCCCGCAGCACCACAGCCAACCACGATCTCGGCTTCCGCAAGAATTTTCCCCAGTCGGTGATCCCCATCGATGGCGAACGGCTTGATCGACGCCTGACCGGATTTCTCCATGATCTCCTGGCAGGTCAGCGTGGCGCGTTCAAGCGAGCGGCTTGTCAACGTCACATCAGCACCATCGGTCGCCAACAACTGCGATACCCGACGACCAACCGGACCTGTTCCTCCCAGCACAACTGCCCGGGCTCCTTGGATGGCAACGTGACGACCTGCGGCAACCACCGCAGCCGAGGCAGTCGTATTGCAGCCGTTCGCGTCCAGCATCAACGAGACCCGCACCGGTCCAAAAAAAGAGTCGCGACAGACAGACAGCAATTGCTCCGCGACTTCCACGTCTGATCCTCCAATGAAGATCGCCGTGTGCCGCAAGTCATCACCACCACGTGTGAACATGGCACCGTGCACCAAGGGCACAACGCCAGTGACTTGCACACTTCCATACCGCAGCAAGTCATCGACACCAGCATCAATCGCAACCACCGAGTCAAAGGAACTAGGCTGCGGATCACTGTCCAATTGAATCAGGATACGTTTTGGCATTGCTGGCTCGCTGATTGAAAAAAGCTTCCCGGCAAATATCGCCGGAAAGCTTCTTGAAGAATGTGATGAATCCGACAGCTTTTTAAAAACCCTTGAACGGATGAGCCGCTGCGTCTTTCTTCTCGATCATCTCGTCTGCGGTCGGTTTCCCGCCCATGGCGCTCACCAAAGATTGCTTGACCGCTTCGTAGTTGTAGTTGTAGATCTTTTCGTCATCTTCCGCTTCAGGGTGAATGAACACACCGCAAACGCATACCAGATCTTCGGCTTGGTCCTTGGGGATGATTCCCTCACCCACCGCGTCAGCTACCGCCTTGGCGACAGCCGCCTGAGCTGGGCCGAACATTTGAACAACCTGCTTGAATCCTTTGATCGTGACCTTGGTGATCATGACCGTTGAAGGCTTGACCGCGAGGTTGGGCTCAAGAACAGCCAACAGATTTGTGTGACCCTCGCTCTGGGTGGACAAAGCGTTGGCGAACGCGACGCCCACGGGTCCGTCTTTGCTGCCAATCATCAAGTCAATGTGTGCGACTTCGTTACCATCGCCGACCAGTGCTTCACCAACGTAGAATTGCATGAGGGGGGCCTACTTTAAGGGAAATTGGAATGAGGAACCTGCCAGAACTGACCCGATCCCGCCATTTCAGCGGTCATAACAATCAGGCCAAATCCTTAGAGCAAGAGAAAAACAGCCCCAACCCGCTGCTGCTGGTATCCTGCGTTGCCGCAAACATGGCAAAATCGGGGAGGAATGTTTCTGTGCCGAAGAAATTAGCAAACCACACCAACGATGCAACCACCCGCGGAAACTAACTGGCCCACAAATCGGACCGAAATCCCCGGCAGGACGGTTGTATTGATTGGAGCTTCGATTCGATCAGCCGCCCAATCGGCAAAACTTGCCAGCTTTCGAGTCCTTGGCATCGACCAGTTTGGTGACATCGACACCCGCGAGGCTTGCGAACATTTCTGGGAACTCGATGAATTCTCATCGAATCCAGAGTTTCTGACGCATTGCAGGCGTTTTCCAGTCCTGACCGTGGGAGGGCTCAATTCCCATCGCAGTTTGGTCGAGTCGCTCGAGAAAAGTTGTGCTGCCTGGCCCTCTGCCCATCCGCCCTCTGCCCATCCGCCCTCTGCCCATCCGCCCTCTGCCCGCCGGTGGGAATCTCGCTGGGATGATCCGCAATGGCTGGCAGATCTGAGCCATGCTTGCGATCTGAAATTCCCAACCACCCTGCAGATGACCGACTCGGCTGATCGACCACTGTCCCTTGAAGGTGGACGCTGGCTGCGGAAATCCCGTAACTCGAGCGGTGGCCTTGGCGTCCGATGGAATACGGCATGTTTGCCACACACAACATCTCTGTTCAATGGAAATGTAATCCAGGAAACCGAATGCCGGAAACCGACAACCATGGATGAGTCAGCTACCTCGGGTAACCATGATCCCAATGCTCCCCCTCCCAACGCTGTGTTGCAGCGATGGATCGCTGGGCGCGTGCACGGGGCAACGCTCATCTGCAATGGAACAGACAGCCGCCTGCTGGGTGTATGCCGATCATTGTTCACGCGTAAAAGTGGCCTGCCGTTTGTCTATCGTGGTTCGTTTGGCCCCGTTTCCTTGCCGACCGATCTTACCAGTCGCTTGCAACGGCTTGGCAAACGCGTCGTTGCAGAGACTGGCTGGCGAGGACTACTGAATATCGATTTTTTGATCGACCGCCAAGGTGTTGCCTGGATCCTCGAACTCAATCCACGCTGGAGCGGTTCCAGCGAAGTGATCGAGCAATGGATGCTGGAAAGAAAGCAAACAACATCGCTGTTTGGAACAGTTGCCGGTGCAATCTGCGGGAACTCTCTGGAATCATTCGATCAGTGCTCCGCGATCCATCCATCGTCAGCCGGCCACCTCTATCTCAAGCGGATCATCTTTGCACGCAGGAAAGTGTGTTTTTCGCGACAACAATTGATGCCCATCATCAATCAGCATGACCAATTGTGCGATTATCCTCTGGACGGAAGCTGGATTCCAAAAGGGAATCCGATCTGCACTCTGGTGTCCCGAGTGCCTCGTACCGAATTCAATCTGCAAGCATCCTCGGGAACACAAAAAAGCCCGGTGCTCACACACCGGGCTTCATTGCTTCGTCTACTTGAAACGCTTGAGCGCTGATTCCGTATTCCGTATTCCGTATTCCGTATTCCGTATTCCGTATTCCGTATTCCGCAGAATCGACGGAACGCTCGCTCAAACACGGCGATCCCTACTCACCCCGTTCGTCGGCATACGAGTGGATCCGAAACATTTCGAGATCCGAGACTTCATCGTTCAGATGCAGCGTGCCATCCTGATCGAATAGCAGTACCATCCCGGGTTCGGTCAAGTTTTCGGTGATTTTGAGCGGCGTTCCACCATCGATGTCGACGATCGTCGTTGAACTGACCATTTCCACGTTGGGCAGTTTCTTTACCTCCATCGTGATCGGATCAACAACGTCAGCTTGCTCAGCTTTCCCACTGAGGACAGCACCTTCGAACAGCTCGGCTCGCAGCGGAACCTTGGCATCGACTGCAGAATCAAAGTAACAGGTCATCATGCTGGTTTTGGGGAGATCACGAACGTAAGGCACTTTCTTATTCGCGACCATCCACATGTTGACGGTACCACTCTTGACGGGCCCCGTGAAGTATTGCTCGGTACTGGGCAGACTGGTTGGCGCTGATGGCTCGCTCCACTCACTCCATTTCTTTGACATTTCCGTTCTTTGATCAACCGTCTTTACGCTCTCCATCATTCCCTGAATGCGGTTGGCAACGTCTGGGTCCAAGGTACTGAGTTGCGGTTGCATGGCAGCAAAGCGGGGAAAGTTAGGGTCATCGACTGCGTACCGAATGCTGTACACATAGCGGCGTCCCAACTGGGGACTCTTGTCGTCGTTGAGATTGTACATTTCCTTGGAATAGAAATCGTAGAAACGCACCAACTTGTAGGTTGGCGGATCAGGATCGAGTCCACGTCCCATCATCGCCATGCCCATGCCCATGCCCATGCCCATGCCTTCCATATCCGACATGTCCATCATGCCATCCATTCCGCCCATCCCCATCCCCATCATGTCAGACATGGATCCGCTACTGCTGTTTTCCTGACTTCCGGGAGCCTTCAATTCAATGTTTTCGTTGCCGTCTATTGTAAAGCTGTCCGTTTTTTGGCCTTCGCCGACCTGACTGTCCTGCTGTCTCTTGATGTCTGATCGAGACAACATTGGAATCATGGGGTGGGACGCCAATCTTCGATAGTCATCCAAGAGCACCGGTGGCAGCCAAAGCGACAGGGCATCATCACGGTAATCCTCCGGGACAATCTCTGGCGCAAAGCCAGCCCACTTTTTTGCAGCCAAAAGAGTTAGCAGTTTTCGATTCCAAATAAGTTCCACCCAATCCGCATCAACAAGCTCATCGACCGACTTGTCAGTGACGTCGGCGCGTCTTACCTGCATATCGCAGAACATGGGTGTATCTCGACCGGGCTTGTATCCTCGGCTATCGCTCAATGCCAATGAGTACTGATCGTAAATCTTCTTGAATGGGACAACTGCAGTACCTGCGATGAATCGCCCAAAGGTAGGAATGGGAGACGTTTCCCCATTCTCGCCTGGTCGATAACCAAAATCGAATTTTTTATCAAACTTACGCGTGCTTCCTCCGGCCCCCGACTCCGCACCCATGTCTCCCAATCCACCAAGTCCACCAAGGTCACCGCCCATCTGTTCCATCATGTCCTCCTCCATGCCCATTTCTTCCATGTCCTCGCCGTCACCAGCGTTGCGATTACGGCTTCGCCGCTCGCGTCTTTTAGGCTTTTCAACCTTCTCAACGGGGTCCGCACCTTCCAGTTCAAACAATGGATAAGATTCGTCCTTGTTGTCGGCTTGAATCGAAATCATCGAAGCAATGGAGTGCAAGACGAGGTGAGCCGGCGGCAGTAACAATGGATCCTTACGGCGGATAGTTTGGCCAGACTCGCTGCTGGCAACCCATTTCTTGGGTGGCTCATAGGAACTCTGATCGACCGGTGTCGCTGACCTGACCGTGGCAGCAACAATGTCAAAATTAGAAATATTACCATTCTCAAGATGAAGGCTTAGTACTTTTTCATTGTGATCCAAATCGATGTCCGACTTCACCTGGTTGGCATCAGCCTTTAAAACCTCTGGATCATGGTCGGTGGTGAAAATCGGCTGCTGAGAACCGCTGTAAATCAGGAAAACAGATACACCAATCACCACAACCAAGATCATTTTCTCAAAGTTGTAGACGAAAAATTCTTTGATCTTGTCAATGTCCATGCGAGTTTCCCTCTTTGAGAATCGAAACGACAGGTGCCGATTGAGCTGTGTTGATTAGATGAAATAGACGTTGGAAAATTAAACCAGAAATCTGCTACGACGGTGTTACAGGAAGGGTCGTTCCTGTGCCAGACCCGTCAGTCGCCACGGGAGGTGTTGTGCCGCCGCCTGCGGGAGGTGTTGTGCCGCCTGCGGGAGGTGTTGTGCCGCCTGCGGGAGGTGTTGTGCCGCCGCCTGCAGGAGGTGTTGTGCCGCCGCCTGCGGGAGGTGTTGTGCCGCCGCCTGCGGGAGGTGTTGTTATCAGCGGGGTAGAATCGGTTTTTTGCTCCACTATTGCCCCGGGATTAACATCGAGCACAGTATTTTCAGTCACTTGTTCAACCCCCAGTTTCACTGGATCCGGTGGGTTATAAATGTAGATGATTCCATAAACTTCAACTGACATATCGAGTGGAAAATCAGAGTCATCCGCTGCACCGCCAGATGATCCTCCTTCCATACCGCCTGGTCCTCCGCCCATTCCTGGTCCTCCGCCCATTCCTGGTGCTCCGCCTCCCATACCCGTGTCGCCTCCCATATCCATTTCGCCTTCGCCTTCCATGCCTTCGCCGTCCATGCCACCCATGCCACCGCCACCCGATGATGCAGACTGTGGAAGTACTCGTACCTGATGGACTTCGACCATCAGGTCCGCACTGCCACAAACCGCCACAAGTTCGTGAACAGCTCGTTGGTTCATGTTCAATTTCATCATAACGGGAACACGTTTAGCAACCGCCAGCGGGGCATCATTCGGACTATTGCTTATCAAGGCTGCTCGCAAGGCAGATCCGGCGATGGGTTCATTAGCGGCGTTGTGATAACGGTTTTCGGCCGGATCAGACGACACAGACGCTCCCCCCATGCTCCCCATGCCGCCCATGTCCATGTCCATACCCATGCCGCCCATGTCCATGTCCATGTCCATGCCGCCCATGTCCATGTCTCCGCCGCCAGCACTTGCCGATTGGCCAGGCTCAGAGATATTTCCGGGGGTGGTGCTAACCGACTTGCCGATGGCAATTTGTGCAATCTCGTGGATTTTGGCCTGATAGGGCTGCTCGGCGTCACCATTGACTTCACGAATGATTTCAAGCAACTGCCGAAGAATCCAAAGATTCTCCTGTGAATAGTAAATTTCAAGCGTTGATGGCGTGCCACCACGCCATGGGAACAAGTCCCCCAACAACGCTGCTTGACTAGCACCGGACCATTTCACGAGGGATTCTTTGGTCACACCGGTGATATCGACTCCTTCTGCGGTTCCACCCGCACCCACTCCCGTACGACTCTGTCCCCCGCCCATGCCACCTAACATATCCATGGCATTGGACTGATCGAACGCGGCGGTCCATTCAGCATCGGCAACTCCCGCCAGTTTTGGCAACTGCTTGCTGATGTAATTCTTATACTGCTTGCGTAAGGTAGTCTCGAGTTCATCACTCTCTTCGGTTGGAAACTCGACGAAGTTCTCGATCGGAACCTTGCCCACGAATTCATTCAGGAATTCCTGATTGAATGTTTCCTGAGGCCAGACAAGGATATTCTCCTGGCGGTCATACAATTGCTTCCATGACTTCAGCACCTCTCCCTGCCGATCGGTGATCAATTCGTTCATTTCTTCATGGGAGAGATCATTGGGAATTTTCGGCAGGTCATCACGGACATTGCTAACCTGGGTGTATGCCCCTGTGATTTTCGTTGTTTGCGACGTTCTTGCTTTCACCAAGGCTGCGGTACTCAGGTACCAGACGCCCAAAGAAACCAACAGAACCAACACGCTTGCGATCCAAAAACCGTACTTCCCAACGACGGCGAGTTGAGTTTTCAGCTGATCCATGACTTCTCTCTACTGGGGAGATTACGATTATTTGAAAGAACGATTGGGAAAAGAATTTATTAGGTTTCCGAGTTGAACATGTCTTACTGTGCCGCAGCGGCGGCTTCAGCGTCTTCGGCTGCTTTCGCTGCTTCTGCGTCTTCGGCTGCTTTCGCTGCTCGAGCAGCGTCCTTTTCTTTGACCCGATCACTGAGTGGCTTTTCCTGCCAAACCATCTGGAAAACAAAATCAAGACGCGGCACTTGGAAGAACGGAACCTCATTTCCCGCCTTCGCATCGTCGGCATCGTCGGCATCGTCGGCATCGTCGGCATCGCCGGCATCAAACTGGGCGGCGGGATCATAGTCTGGGTTTTGAACCTGTATGGGTTGCGGCTCGTTGTCATCCAGCAACAGCGGATAAGAGATTCCCATTTCCTTTAGCGTGAACGCTTCCTGGGTTCCATCTCCTCTGGGCAGCACGACCGACTTACTGTCAGGATTGTCCGGCAGGAAACTGCTGGTCATCACACGGCGGACATGGTCACTTCCGATCCGGCCAATATTCTCAAACACGTCCTTGTTGTAATCGTGGTAGCACGTCAGTTCCAAAACCCAGCCCGGTCCCTCGGGACCTGTGTCAGCAGAGAGTACAGCCGGATCGACAGTTTTCTTTGTAACTCGGGCCCAGTTACGCATTTCTTCGCGATAACGCTTTGCCAAGTCCTCCGTCCACCACTCCTTCAAGTCCGGATAGAATTTGGTGTCCAAGCGTGTGATGTGAATGTCCTCACGTTCATCCAACGGCACCTCTTCGCGGGTTGGTATTTTGCCATCGATGAAACTCTTTCGTGGGATCGCATTGTTGACAGTCTTGATGATCTCCAGCCATTTCAAGCGTCTCTCTGCGTTGCCGGAAACCTCTTCACCCACAACATTGAGATACTTGAGTTTGGCCGCCAGACCCGAATCAGTGCTTTCATGACCCGATCTTTTTTCAACCATTGAGTCGACTGCGCTGATGGGAGCGGACCACAAGTCTTGACGCGTGGTCGCCCAACTACGTTCCGTGAATGCGTAGTGTCCACTCATCCCAAGCAACAGGGCAGCCAGAACTGCAACGGTCCATGGTTTTTTGGCGCGAATCATTCGCTCGGTCAGGATCTCACGAGGCACCAAACTGGTGTGAATCTGCGAGATTCCCAGCCCCTGCAAGCAGAGTCCGTAACAGACAGCAAACGTGGGCGAGTTGTCCCGGAACGCCGGGTTGGTCATCACGTCATCGCCGCTGAGCCGGTTGAAGCGATCGAGCACCTGAACCTCGAAACCAAGATTTTTCCCGAGGTAGGCAGCCAAACCGGGCATTTTGACCGTGTTACCGGTCAACAGCAAATCACCGATCTCAGCATTCTTGTCGATACTGCGGAAGAATCCAATGGAACGCTGAACCTCAGTAACCAGATCATTGAAGACAGGTCGCATCGTCTGGAAAATCAGCTTTGGATCGACGGCCTCACGAGCATTCCTTTTCAGATGCTCAGCTTTTGCGAACGTCAATTTGAGATCTTTGGTCAATTGACGGGTGAAGTGATTACCACCAATCGGCATACTCCGCTGCCAAATTCGGAATCCGTTGGTAATGATCAGATCACTGGAATCTGTACCAATGGAAAGCAGGACGCTTGAGGCGGGCGGATTTTCAGGATCAAAGACATCGGCATCGAGTCGATCATTCATGCGGTCATAGGCGACCATGTTGTAAAGAGCCAACGGTGCCAACTGAACAACATCCACCTCGACGTCGGCATTATCAAATGGCATGAGTTGCCGGTACGCCTGTTCCCGCTTCATCGCGAACAGTCCCACCTCACTCTCCAATGCATAGCCTTCCTCAACCATACTGCCCGGCATCACCTGGAAATCCCAGATCACATCAGCCAGATCGAAGGGGATCTGTTGCCGCGCCTCATAACGAACAATGTCGGCAACTTTCTTGACTTCGACTGGCGGCGGTTTGAAGAACTTGGCCAATCCACTTTGGCCAGGAACGCTGATGCACACTTTTTCATTGATGGCATCGTTACGCTCGAGCAACTGTGAAATTGCATCTGAGATCAACTCTTCGGCATTGGCCTCGGGTTGGCTCAGGATTTTTGGGAATTCGATAAAATCGAATGCGTCAGCCACAATCTCGCCATCAACTAAGCTGCAACGCAGCGCTTTGAGTGCGGTTTGGCCAATCTCGATGCCCCAAACACTCTGACTTTTTGCCATAGGAAATCTGCGATTCTACAAATTACGGGAAAACAGGGTTCAATTTCTTCAATGATCTCTGGAAACGAGGCAGGCAACGGTTCCAGCCCGCGAAGCCAATTGGCCAGCGTTGAACAATCAGGAGTTATCGAAAAGGAAAAGTTCGTTGGACGCCCAGAGGACCGGAGTCCCCGTTACAGTTACAATCCGAAAACTGCACTCTTCATTCTACCGCGTATGATAAGAAATGGGAAAAATCTGAGGCGGGAACATGAAGGAAAATTGGTTTAAACACGGTATCAAACCATGTCCACCAAGGAAAACGGAATATTCGGGCAGTCAATCGACTTAAATAAAACAGAAAAGTAATGACATAGGAGAAGGGAAATAACGGGTGATCGCCACTCGTCGTCCTTTTCTTATCTAACTACACATTATCAATCCCCGCACGTCCAAGTCAAATTTAATTCTGCCATGCCCCTTTTTGACGAGTGCTGTGTCCTCATCCCTGTGTCGACCTTGGAGGACTTTCCCTCGGATTTATCCGATTATGACGCTCGTAGCCTGCTCGCTGCGTGGTCCGTGCTCTGGCATCCCCGGTTGCTGGCCCAGACCGAGCAGATTCCGGTTTGGTAC
>JAPKCI010000463.1 GCA_028823035.1 Rubripirellula sp. | reverse complement strand
GAAGAAGGTGATGCCACGGTGAGTGCAACAGCTTGTTTCCTGCCGCTGTCCGAATGTTCTTTGCGTTGGTCGGCAGTTTCGTAGAAACTAGTCATGCGATGAGGTGTCCGTTGGTTTGGGTCGCCGGGGTTGTCGCCGGGGTTCCCGCCCATCGCTTGAAATGCGGAGACAGGTCAAGGATGCGGAGAATGGTCAATGCGGGGCAGGGAAGGGGAGTTGCACGACGGACGGTATTGCTTTCAGTGATGTCGGGGTCTGTCAGGTTCGAGATCGTTGAGTGACGTTAACAAGTGGCGAGCCTGTTACGCAAAAACATGCTCACTAGCCGGTTCATGACACAATTCGTAGTCTCGTTTTCTTGACGGTGTTGAACACCAGCACAGATGAGGCGGTCTGATTTAGGGGTGTCCGCAACCGCAATCGAATTCCTGAATGTCGATGCAATTCAGCCCCAAGGTGACATTCGCGCTGCGATCAGTAACCTCCTTTCCAATTTGAAACCCGGCTTCGTAGGCCGCGACAATCAGAGCGCCGTTGGAAATAGGCCGTCCTGCCCAGTTCTCGACCACGTGTTTGATCCAGAAACTGTTCAGGCTGGGCGGATTGGCGACCGTCGCACGGGAAAGCCACTGGCGACAAAGATCGATTTCCAATTGTGAGACGATTCCAGCGGTATCGTCGTCTACATTGATCACGCCCGTTGGGACAATTGTCAAACAGCGATTGTCAATCGTTTTTATTTGGTGGCTCACGGTATCAGATGGGATGTCGGAGTTCTGCAAACAATGAGTGTATCGTTCTGAGTTAAAAGGTAGTCCTGATTTAAAATGATTTCAACTTGTGATCGAGAAATCCCAGTTTGTTCCGGCGCTGGATCAACGACACTGTGATGCTAAATGAAATTTCGGCGGGTGTGTTGTTTCGAATGGGGATACCGACCAGGCAGAAGAAAGAGTTCTGATTTTCAGTGGAGATACGGCGTTGGGTCAATTCCCGTTTCAGCAGGCTTGCTTTTGGGCCGCTGCCGATCACAGCAAAGGAGGGTGCCAACGGTGTTCGGTATCGGTCGTATCGCCAGCTGTGGATTCGATTGATATGAAAGCGTCAGCCATGGCAAGGTTAGATTGGCTGGGTCACAGTCATCGCCCGAGAGACGCTGATGTCTGTTTTGTTGCACTGGCTGACGTACAGACGATTCAAAACGGGCTAATTGATGAGTTGATTAAGACGTACGCATCTGCACATCAGAAACAGGGGAAACGCCGCTAGTATCCTTTGCGTCGGTCCTTTGAAGGCGAGTTTTACAGCGACGGGCATGCGAATCCCGTCGTTGCTATTATCGGATCACGACTTGGCGTGGTCCTAGCGTTATGTTGCAATGTTCAACGTTGAGCCAGTGCCACCGCGCTGACTGAGAAAGCAGACTGAGAACAAGCAGTCATGGCGAACATTTACGATGGCGAGTGTGGGGCAGCAATGCAACTGTCGCCTTGTGTGTGAACGGGTTACTGCTGAAACCACAGGGAGCAAAAGATGGCTGTGAACTTGCCCGAAGTCGCCTGCTCGGGTGATGCGCGTGAGATGGGACGCCAGCAAGGTGAGGCGATGCGTGAGAATATACACGCGGCGATTGCGGTGATCGGTGAGTTGGAGGCTTTCCAGCTGATGAAACCCAAGTTGATACCAATGTTTGGATTTCGGGCATTGGCTGAACGCAAGGCTGGCAAATTCATGCGCAAAGCGTTTAGCGTTGCACCTCCTGATTTTGAGCGACGGTTTGCAGGGATCTGTGAGGGCGCTGGCATGCCTGCAGCGAAATTGGCTTTGTGTTGCTTATTGGAAGCGGTGATGAGCGACCTGACTTGTAATAGTCGCGAGATCCCGAATGGTCTGCAGGCAGGTTGTTCAGCCATTGCTGTGACTGGGGCGGCATCCAAAGATGGCAAGGCGCGAGTCATGCATAACTTTGACCACGTGCCAATTGTGCAAAGCTTTTTCGTTGTGCGTCGGTCGCAGCCTGTAGGGAAACTCAGGTCGGTTGAATTTACGTTATCGCCATTGCTCGGCGCGGTCGATGGCGTCAACGAATCAGGCCTGGGGGTGACATGCAACTATGCTTACGTCACTGATCGATCGTCCGCCGGGCCTACGATCACGATGGTGATTTCTCAAGTCCTTTCCGAAGCGACCAGCGTTGAGGAGGCGATTGGGATCATCACCAACCAGCCTCGAGTTGGTGGTGGTCTGCTGATGTTGGCTGATGCAGCAGGTGCGGTCGCTTCAGTCGAGGTGTCCAATACGCGAGTGGAGTCGCGGATGCCCACCGATGGTTTAGTGTTCCACACAAATCGATTGCAGTGTGGTGCTATGGCCGATCTGGAAATCGCCTCTGATGCGCATTATGACCATCGCTCGCCGAGGATGCTCCGTGGCTGTCGAGTGCATGAGTCAGCCGATCGCCGTTCAGATTCCATTCACGAGGGGGTAAAGGGACAATTGCCGTTGTCTCTCGATGACATGCACAATGTACTTTCGGGACATGCACATGGTGAATCGTGCGACAGTGTTTGCATGCACGGTGGGTACTGGTCGACCACTGCCTGCACACAAGTGCTGCCCAGTGAAAGAAAGTTTCGCGTTGCCTTTACCAATGCCTGTCAGGCCAGCTTTCAAGAATTTGACTGCTGAGGTTGATCATCGAGTCCTGCGTCGTTCTTCTTGCTGACCCGTTGGCTTCGTAGAGGACGCAAAGGTACGATCCAGAGTGCAGGGGGCTCTCTCGGTAGTTTTGAGGGCGATTCCCGTGAGGCATGCAGCATCCTGCAAACACGAGACATGATGGCTCCGAAGGAGTCCCGATTACCAGGGCACCATTACCAGGGCACCATTACCAGGGCACCATTACCAGGGCAC
>JAPKCI010000462.1 GCA_028823035.1 Rubripirellula sp. | reverse complement strand
TTTTTCAAAGAAGGCCCGGATCGTGTCGAGGCCCGCATTGATTGCTTGAATCGCTTGCTCTGCGGTGTTCTCTTCTAACGCTCCCAACGCGTCGGCCTGGGTGCGATGAAACAGGACAAACGGCCGATACTGCTCATGGGTTCCAGCCCATTCTTCTTCGGGGCTCATTTTTTCGCTCACATCCATCAACCGCAGCGTGTGATCGGCATCCATCACCGCGCGATGATAGTATTGCAATCGTAGCCAGCAGATGCGGCGGTGGTAGAACTGCATGAATTCCCGGTCGACCTCCATGCACTCGTCTTCGGTCAGGGTGCGTTCCGCATCTTCAAGCGATTCGTTCTGCAGGAATTCCAGAACTGTTTCATGATCGTGGGCGAGTTCGCCGTCGGGACGTCCGGTGGTTTCCAGTTGAAGCACACCCATATCCACCCGCATCTGGATTACATCACGTCCATCCTTACCTTTCACCAAACGGACATTCAGGGTGGAAGGATCAAACACCCATTTCGAGAGCAGGTCATCAAGATGCATTTGTCGCTTCATCTAACCATCATTTGACAAGGAAAGCACGAATAGCCCAGCCAATGTTTGATTTAGCAGGGATGGTCAGGCTGGCTGCATGAATCGTGGTTGTCGATATCCAGCCTGTCCCTACAGTATAACAGTCGGGAGTTTTTAGACTAGGATTGAGTTGATTTCAGTCACCTACTACTCAGCGTCTCGCGGGCGTTGACGGTTCTGCTTTTTTTGCGATTGTTGCCGTTTTTGCTCCAAACGCCGCCGTTTGCTTCCCAGAGTTGGGCGAGTTTTCTTGCGGGTCTTTTGTGCGGTCTGGCATGACAGCAGCATGGTCACCAGCTTTTTACGGGCATCTGCCAAATTACGACTCTGGTCCCGATATTGTTGGCTGTTGAGGACCAACTGACCTTCCCGGTTGATACGGTTGCCATAACGGGCAATGAAACGCTGCCGCCAATCGTCTCGAAGCAGTTGGCAGTCCGTTGGCGACCAGTGGAGCGTGACCTTTGAGTTGACTTTATTGACGTTCTGCCCCCCCGGCCCACTGCTTCTTGCAGTCGACACGGAAATTTCTTCGTTGGGGATCGTGAGACGTGAATTGACGTATAGGTCTGCCATGGTTCTGTTCTAATATAATTCAGGTTCACTTTGTAGAATGAACGCTGTTTTCGGACGGGCTACGAATGCCGACACGCATGACATGAAACCGTTGCGGTCAGACTTCGGCAAGCCCACTCATTCAGCCGCCAGTCGGTGGGTCGTGACTGCAGACCAATATGAATGTCGGTGTCTGTTTGCGTCGGATGCCGCCTTCATTGAGTAGGTGGACCTGAAAACTGATTGTAAAAACTGAATACAACCAAGGCCTGAGAGGTGCTGAATTGATGCGTTTAAGATTGCCATGCCAAACGGTTGTGTTCTGGATTGGGTTTGTGATGCTCTTGACGCAGACCAGCTGGTCGCAGACTGACACGTCAGGTGTGCAGCAGGTTCGCGGGACCAAGGGAACAGATGCTTCCAACGGTTCGGACTGGCCGAGATTTTTGGGTAATGGTTTTGACGGATCGATTGAGAATCCAGCGGTTGCCTTTGACTGGACCAAGCCACCTCGTTTGGCTTGGTCGATTGAAGTCGGGGACGGTTATGGCATCGGTACGGTTTCCAACGGCCGATTCTTTCAACTTGATACCACCAGACAATTTGATGTGGTGACATCACGATCGGCTGCTCGGGAACGATTGCGGTGCTTCGACTTCAAATCGGGATCTGAGCTTTGGTCGAAAGTCAACGTCTTCGAATACAGTGATCTGCTCGGCTATGAGGATGGGCCACGGACCAGTCCCACTGTAGCGGATGGTCGTGTGATCACTTTTGGAGTGACAGGTTTGCTGAAGTGTCGTGGTGTCAGCGATGGCAGTGAACTATGGTCTGTCGATACCAATGCCAAGTATGGTGTTGTTCAGAATTTCTTTGGGGTGGGCTCATCACCGCTGGTACTCGATGATAAAGTGATTGTGATGGTGGGAGGTAGTCCGCTGGAGGACCAAGAAATTTCACCAATGCAGCTTGATCGCGTGACCTACAACGGAACTGCATTGGTTGCTCTCGATTTAAAAACGGGACAAGAACTTTGGAAGTCCGGAAATGACCTGGCTAGTTACAGTAGTCCCCGCCCGCTTGAGATAAACGGGAATACATACGTACTGGTTTTCGCCCGTACTGGTTTAATGCTGATTGATCCCAAGCAAGGAAACGTTCAGTGGCAATTCGAGCACCGAGCTGGTCTCCGGGACAGTGTGAATGCGATGGTTCCTGTGGTCGATGGCAACCAGGTTTTTATCAGTGAATGCTATGAAGTTGGCAGCGTCCTGCTGGAGGTGTCGCCAGACGCGCGTCGGGTGCTTTGGCAAGATCCACCACGCGACCGCAGACGGCAGGCAATGCGAAGCCATTGGGCAACGCCTGTCCTTGTTGACGGATTTCTTTATGGCTGCAGTGGACGCAACGCACCTGACAGTGATTTCCGCTGCATCCGCTGGGAAACAGGCGAGGTTCAATGGGTAGACCAGAGAAGGACTCGATCATCAGTCGCTCGAGTGGGGGACCACCTTATTGTTCTGGAGGAACGCGGGTTGCTGCAGATTCTTAAGGTCAACCCTCAAGAGCTGGACTTGGTTGCAACGTGGGATTTGGGATTGGCTGAGGGAAAGCGTGCTGCGATTGAATACCCTTGTTGGGCTGCACCTGTCATCGTCGGCAACAAACTGTTGGTTCGCGGAACGGATCGAATTCTCTGCCTGGAACTGACTGCTGCGTCGTCAGACTGAGCAGGTTCCCATCTCCGACTGCTTCCGTGTATCACAGGGTACTGCGTCCGTGTATCACAGGGTACTGC
>JAPKCI010000461.1 GCA_028823035.1 Rubripirellula sp. | reverse complement strand
GGCGGTGGTTTGGTTTCCGAAATGGATACCGACGAGCCGTTTACATTCCAGACCGACTCTCTCGGAATTCGCCCCGGTTGGTATTACTCCTACGTTGAGGTCAACGACGGGCGCAACCTTGCAGAGCGGATCTACTCGGACGAGCGGATCTACATCGACATGGACAACGCGCCGGACAGCGTCGAGCAAATGGCAACCTTGGCCGGCCCGAACAGCTTCACCGTTGCCTGGGATGCCGTGGCCGACGAGCGGGTGGACTACTACAACGTCGTCTACTCCAAGAGCCCGACGTTCGACAAGATTGAGGCGAGCCAAATGATTTACCCGCTGACAGGTCAGACGCAGTTCAGCGACGTGAAGATCGAGGGACTGGAGAACGGCATACCCTACTACGTGGCGGTGCTTTCCGTGGACGGGAACTACGTCGAGTCCAGCGCGAAGGTGATTCATCGGGTCGTCCCGACGAACTACCCCGGCGGCACCCCTCCGGTAATCACCTCGAAGGCACGAGACAAAGCCACAGTGGGTTACGATTGGAATTACCGCCCGGTGTTCTTCGACGGCGACGAACACAACCCAGAACTCGTCGAGGATCTAACTCAGCAAGTTCGCACCGATATGGATTGGACGCTGGTGTCCGCGCCGAACGGGATGGAGATCGACGAAGCAACCGGCTTAATTCGCTGGAACCCGACAGCCGATCAGGAGGGAGTACACCGCGTGCTCATCTCCGCCAAGGAACACGAGGGGGAAGCAGATCCGTTGGATGACGGGGATTTCGCGATCGACATCGCCCAAGAGGCGACGCAGGAGATTGAGATCAATGTCTTCCCGGCACACCTGCTAAACGGCGTGTCGTACCGCGAGGATGTGTTCACATTTCTCAGCGACCCGCCGTTGACGGCGATTAAGGGCACAACCTACTCCTACACGCCGAACGTCTTCACCGACGAGCAGGAATACGAAGTAATGTTGCTCAACGGACCGAAAGGAGTGACCGTGGAGAACAACATCGTCAAATGGGATGTCCCGGCTGACGCCGAGAGCGATTTCGTTGAATTGCGCGCTGAGACAGATAATGGCGATCTCATCGATCAGACCTACTTTGTCCACGTGCACGGCGATAACAGCTTGATCAAGCGCAGCACGAGCATTGTGAAATACGAAGCCCTCAACGGCGGCATTCTCATCGGATGGACCGGAGGTGCTGCAAAATACCAGGTGCAACGTGCCGCTTCCCTGACCCCCGACGCCACGGGTGTTGTGAAGTGGGAGAACGTCGGCGAGCCGTTCGAGAACGGCCCGGTAAACTTCCACGCCGAGAAAAGCACAATGGGCAACGCCGGCTACTACCGGATCAAAGATCTGGAGTAATCTAAACTCAGAAAGATTGCCAAAACGCAAAGCCCACCGAAAGGTGGGCTTTGCTGCTTAATGGGTCGGTCGAACAGTAGCCTTTAATAAAGCTATCCGAGGGTTTTCACCCTCATTCAGCCTGCGGCCGCCTTCTCCCTGAGGGAGAAGGAATCAAAGGGGACGCGCTTGGCCAAGCTCCCTCTCCCAGCGGGAGAGGGCCGGGGAGAGGGAGAGCACAGGGAATAATGATATGCTGTATGCAGACAAATCGCTGAATTAGTAAATGACCGGACTGAAAAAATTTATCACAGGGTGCCTGGCCTTGGCTACGGCTGCCGCTGGATTCGCGGCTGAGCAACTGCCACTTAAGCTTGGCCAGGGCCTTGGCCAAGCGGGGTTCCGCTTGGTTGACGCCAAGCAGTCCGGGGCGACGTTTCGCAATGAGCTAAGCGTCGCCGCTGCCGCTGAAAATCAGGTGTTGCTCAACGGCTCCGGCGTGGCGGCGGGCGACTACGATCGGGATGGCCTGCCCGACCTCTACTTTTGCGGCCTTGAAAATGACAACGTCCTTTACCGCAACCTCGGAGGCTTCCGGTTTCAACCCGTCGTGGATGACGACGTGCCGTGCGCGGGTGTCCCGTCCACGAGCAGCGCCTTTGCCGACCTGAACGGCGACGGGCATTTGGACCTGCTCGTCGGTACGCTTGGCCAAGGGGTGATCGTTCTGATGAACGACACGCGCGGCGGCTTTTCCAAGTCCACCGTCGCGTTGCCGGAGGGCGACTCTCTTGCCATCTATAGCACGCCGATGACAGACATCGACCGGGACGGTGACTTGGACGTGTATTTGGCAACGTACCGCTCCACCTCAATCCGCAACAACCCGGGTCTCAGGTTCAAGCTGGGCTTCGCCAACAACGTACAAACGTTGGAAAGCGTCACCGATTCCAAGACAGGAACGCAATACGACAACGGCAGATTCTACATTCGGGACGGTGAAATTTTGGAGGCCGGCACGCCGGATTACCTGCTGCTTAACGACGGCACGGGGAAATTCCGGGTCACAACATTGTCGCAATTCCAAGCCAACGCTCCCGGCGACGAAGTAGCGACGGCACGCAACTGGGGGCTGGGTTCAATCTTTGCGGACTTTGACAACGACCACCGGGATGACCTTTACGTCTGCAACGACTTGGAGGGCGCTGATTACTTTTATTTCTCGTCTGCGAATGGCTTTGACGATGCCATTACCGGGCTGAACAAAATGACCCCGGCGTTTTCGATGGGCGTGGATGTGGCGGATATAAACAATGATGGGTTTTCGGACTTCGTCGTGGTGGACATGTTGAATTATTCTCTACCTGCCCGCAAGATGCAGCTCCCACATGCCATCCACTCACATGTCCCGACGGATCAATCCGCCATCAGGGAATACAGGCGAAACATGTTGTTCACCGGCCGGGGTGAAGGTGAGTTTCATGAAATCGCCAACTACAGCGGACTCGATTCAAGCGATTGGTCGTGGTGCCCCATTTTTTTGGATGTCGATCTGGACGGCTACCAGGATTTGCTCGTCACGAACGG
>JAPKCI010000165.1 GCA_028823035.1 Rubripirellula sp. | reverse complement strand
TGTGCACAGAGACGTTGTGCAGTGCGTTGTGCACAGAGACGTTGTGCAGTGCGTTTTTCAACGAGGGTTCCTGTTGCATCAATACCTTCCGCAAATCACCCCGAGTTACAGCGGATCGTTTGCTTTGCAAATTGGATCGAAGGCATCAAAACATTCCCTTGGGGATGCAGGAATCCAAACATTTCCGTCAACTTGTTGTGAATCGTTTCCGCTGCCAGCGGTCACTCACGTCTGGCAGTTCCCAACCAGCCGTGTTCGCAACGAATCAAGACACTCGACTCATTCGAAACCGCAGCGGCCCCCCATCCGGCCCTGATTGGTCACGCCTGGTTTGCGTTGGATTCAGCAACCCGTAAAGCTTCGGCGACTCCCTGAATTTGTTCAACACTCAGTTGCTCCGCTCGCACGTTTCCCTCATGTCCGAGTTCAGCGAGCACCTGATCGACGTCAGCTTTGTCCATCCGGCCCTTCATCGCACTGATCACAACGCTGCGAAGAAACTTGCGGCGGTGAAAAAACAGCGATCGGACCATCTGGTGAAAATAACCCAGGTCGGCGAAAGCAGCGCGTCGTTCAGGCGCCAGATCAATCCGTAGAATGGCCGAATGAACCTTGGGCCTCGGCCAGAAAACGGTCGGGGGCAGCACTCGCACAATCTCGCAATCGCAAATCGACTGAATCCAAACGCTCAACGCGCCGTAATCTTTGTTACCCGGGCTGGCCACAATCCGATCGCCCAATTCTTTCTGAATCGTGACCACCATTGCATCGGGTGGCGGTGTTTCGAGCAGCAGGTTACTGATAATCGGTGTCGCCACGTTATAGGGAAGATTGGCAACCAACAGAAACCTGGCCTCATCACCAATCCGGCTGATGGCATCACGAATCTGTCCCATAAGATCGTCTCGCAACGCGTTCTTATTTCGTAGAGCGTCACCATGAATGAGCCGAACGTTTGTCCTGCCTTCCAATTCCTCGCTGGCCATCTGGTGCAGGTTTGCATCAATCTCAATAGTCAGAACCGCGCCCGCCTGATCCGACAGACGACTGGTGAGCGAGCCGATACCGGTTCCGACTTCCAACACCACGTCCGTTTTCCGCAGACCAGCGGAGTCGGCGATCAAGTCGACGAGATTCAAATCAATCAGAAAATTCTGTCCGAATCGCGACACCGGGCGAAGCCCTGCTGCAGCAAGACGTTTGGAAAGATACGTTGCGGTTTGGCGAGATTGGTTCAAGCGAACAGACCGTTAGAGGAATTCGAGTTCAGGATTCGCCGGACATACCGAGCGAACGTTCTACATATTTGGCAAGTACATCCGATTCAAGATTCACTGCATCGCCAACGTTTCTTTGACCGAGGGTGGTCACATCTAATGTATGCGGAATCAACGCCACGGAGAAAGAATCTTTATCGGCATCGACCACCGTCAGACTGATCCCATCAATCGCAATACTTCCCTTTGCGGCAACCTGCGACGCCAAGCGGCCTGGCATTTGAAAACGCAAATGGGCCCATGGTGGATCATCCCGACGCTCCAAAAGTTCACCGATCGCATCAATATGGCCCGTTACGTAGTGCCCCCCAAGCCGATCACCAACCGCCAGCGAACGCTCCAGATTGACGTTGGACGCAACCTTTAGCTCACCGAGATTCGTACACGACAGCGTCTCCTCACCCGCCTCGAATTCAAGCGTGGAACCAGCTCGTGAGATCACGGTCAGGCAGCAGCCATTGATCGAAATACTATCCCCAATCGAGGCGTCCTTGGCCAGTTCTCCTACCTCGATCGTGAAACGGCGGCCGGGCGGCTGCTGTGAAACAGCCGACACTTTCCCGATCGCTTCGACCAATCCTGTGAACATTTATTACCGCGGAGGGGTGTAAGGTTAAGCAAAACAGACCATTTAGCGGGACAAATGGCAACACAAAGGCTCCGACCGACAGGATGATCCACTGGAAACCGGTCGGCGGGTAGCCATTGAAAGGTGCATTGAACAAAATGCCGGGCCACAACACAACGTAACCAACCGTCAATTCGTTTTTTTTGAAGAGGTTCTCATGACGCTGATCGAAGCCATTCACGCCCGTCAAATCCTTGATAGCCGAGGTAATCCCACCGTGGAAGCGGAAGTCTTGCTCAGCGACGGGAGTCACGGCCGAGCAGCGGTTCCCAGCGGCGCCAGCACCGGTGTCCACGAGGCTTGGGAGCTTCGCGATGGTGACAAGGCGGTCTACATGGGCAAAGGCGTCCAAACCGCTGTCAACAACGTCAATGAAAAGATCGCAGACGCCCTGCAAGGGATGGACGCCACCGATCAGGCAGGCGTGGATGCTGCGATGATCGAACTCGACGGCACCCCCAACAAGAAGGAACTGGGAGCCAATGCCATCCTGAGTGTTTCTTTGGCGACAGCTCACGCGGCTGCCCACGCAACCGGGCAGCCTTTGTACCGATATCTCGGTGGCGCCGGTGCTCGACTTCTACCTGCCCCAATGATGAATATCATCAACGGCGGTGAACACGCCGACAACTCCGTCGACGTGCAGGAATTCATGGTCATGCCTCTCGGCTTCGAGCGTTTCAGCGACGCATTGCGTGCTGGCACCGAAGTTTTCCACCATCTCAAAAAAGTTCTTTCCAGCAAGGGCTACAACACATCCGTTGGAGACGAAGGTGGCTTTGCACCCGACCTGAAAAGCAATCAGGAAGCTCTCGATGTCATCCTGCAGGCGATCGATCAGGCCGGCTACAAAGCAGGAGAACAAATCTGGATTGCCATCGATGCCGCTTCAACCGAGTTTTACGATGCCGAGACGGCCAAGTACTCAATCGATGGCAAACAGCTCTCAGGCGACGAAATGGTCGACTTCCTGGCCGACTGGTGCTCAAACTACCCGATCTGCAGCATTGAAGATGGCTGCGCCGAAGATGACTGGGACACATGGAAAAAACTCACCACCAAACTCGGTGATAAGGTCCAATTGGTGGGTGACGACCTGTTCGTTACCAACGTCGAACGACTGCAACGAGGGATCGATGAAGGGATTGCCAACAGCATCCTGATCAAAGTCAACCAGATCGGTACCCTGACGGAAACTATCGATTCAATTCAGTTGGCGACCCGCCACAACTACACCTCGGTGTCCAGTCATCGTAGTGGCGAAACCGAAGATTCGACCATCGCAGACTTGGCGGTTGCCATGTCTACCGGGCAGATAAAAACCGGCTCCGCGAGCCGCAGCGACCGGATGGCAAAGTACAATCAACTGCTTAGAATCGAAGAGATGCTTGGTGACACCGCCTTGTACGGTGGCCCGCTTTTCCCGCAAAAGTGATGCTTCATGCAAGCTTTTGAAGGGATTTTGTCGCCAGCCTTATCCGCCGGCAGCCAATGGTTCGAAAGCTGATCACGCATGACAACTCTACTTGCAGAAGAACCGCTCATCGTCTCGCTCATGCTAGGGGCGATGGGCTTTGGTTTGCTCTTCGCTTGGCTGCGCAACGGAGCCAAGCCCGCTGCGATTGCTGGTCTGATCTGCTTGGCAATCATCCCTCTGGCCTGGGTGATTGCGGGCCGTTGGGAAACAGACCGTGAACAAATTGAAAGCTTGATTTACGAACTTGCGAATGCGGTTGAGCAGAATGACCACGAGTCCGCTGTTCGAGCATTGGCCAATCCCGCCATGGAATCCTTGGCTCGCGCAGAATTACAAAACTGGACATTTTCGGTCGCCAAGGTTACACAGATCCAAAAAATTCGTGTCTTCAATGACACCTACCCGCCTGAAGCCGACATCAAACTGGTGGTGAAAGTCAGGGTCAGTGGAAAAAAAGATCGCGTGATCCAAAATGTCCAAATACCGCGCAGACTTGACTTACGGATGGAAAAAAGCGGAGACCAGTGGCTCGTGACAGACTACCAACACATGCCGATCGTCGGCGGCCCTGATCAGTTCAGCAAGCGTGGTGGCACAGGCCAGACACCGCAGGGGAACTGAACATCGGCCGTGGATTCTATTTTCGCGGCTGAGTCTCGCAGCCATCCACCTCTGACACACTCAAAATGCGATCGCTTCCATGACCCGGGCTACCTTCATCACACTTGACGGAATTGACGGTGTCGGCAAGTCGACTCAAATCTCTCGACTGATGGATCATCTTGCCGATCAAGGTCACGAACCGTTGCTGGTTCGCGATCCAGGCACGACAAAGATCGGCGTAAAACTGCGAGAAATACTGCTAAAAAGCAATCTGGAACTACATCGCCGCACCGAGGCCATGTTGTTCATGGCGAGTCGCTGCGAGATGGTCGAAACGGTGCTGCGGCCTGCTCTGGAATCAGGAAAAACAGTTATCTCGGATCGATTCCTGCTAGCCAACGTGGTCTACCAGAGCGTCGGAGGCGACGTGCCAGCAGAATCATTGTGGGAAATGGGACGACTGGCCAACGGAGGCCTCACACCTGACCTGACGCTACTGCTGGACATGCCCGCCGCCCGATCCATGGAACGACTTGGCAACGAAGCAGACCGCATGGAACGCCGAGGTGTCCAGTACATGGAGGCAGTCCGCCAGGCCTTCCTGAAACAGCTTCCCCAGAGCAGTCAGGCAACCGCCGTTATCGACGCGGATCAGAGTCCTCAGCAAGTCAGTCACGACATGCTGGGAATCGTCGATCGCCTGCTGAAGCAATCGTGACCAGGGATCAACCGGTTCTTAAGCAAGAATCTCTCGAACCACCCTGCCTTCTACATCGGTCAATCGATACTGACGCCCCTGATACCGAAACGTCAATCGTTCGTGATTCATGCCCATCAGATGCAGCAGCGTCGCATTGAAATCGTGAACGTGAACGGGATTCTCGGCAATCGTGTACCCAAGATCATCCGTTTCACCAAAGCTGATTCCACCTTTGGTACCGCCTCCCGCCACCCAGACGGTGAAGGCATCCTTGTGGTGATCTCGCCCCGCCTTTTTGGCGTTCGCAGCCCCGTTGCCCCCCTGGGCAAAAGGCGTCCTGCCAAACTCGGAAGACCATACGACCAAGGTCGAATCCAGCAGGCCCCGCTGCCTCAAGTCACGAATCAGCGCTGCGACCGGTTGGTCCACCTGTTTGGCTTTTTTTGCGACTCCCGTAAACACCGAATTATGTGTGTCCCAACCCTGGTCAAATAACTGAACAAAACGAACTCCACGCTCGACCAGACGCCGAGCCAGCAGGCAATTATTCGCGAAACTCGTTTTGCCCGGCTGCGTTCCGTACATCTCGTGCACTGACTTGGATTCCGAGGAAATGTCCATCAGTTCGGGAACTGCCGTCTGCATGCGATAAGCCAATTCATACTGGCTGATACGGGTTGCGATTTCCGGATCACCGACGTCTGCCAACTGCGTTTGATTCAGCGAATTCACCGCATCGATGATTCGTTTGCGTGACGCTGGCTCAACGCCTTTTGGGTTGGATAAAAAGAGAACCGGGTCACCCTGAGAACGAAATTCGACTCCCTGATGAACACTGGGAAGAAAACCGCTGCCCCAAGCAGGACTGCCGGCCCCCAGCACATTTCCGGTGATCAACACCACGAAACCAGGCAAATTTTCATTCTCTGAACCGAGACCGTAATTCACCCACGACCCAATGCTGGGCCGGCCAAACCTGCCAAACCCGCTCAGCATGAACATCTGAGCTGGCCCATGGTTGAATTCATTGGTGTGCATTGACTTGATCAACGTCAATTCATCAGCAACGGTCTGCAGATTTGGCAAAAGATTGGAAATCGGCAGCCCCGAATCGCCTGACCGAGTGAACCGGTGCGTGGCATCATCGGGTGTCCCCAGCAACGTCGGCAGGTTCCGAACAAAGGCAAACTTGCCAGCCTCGAACAACTCTTTGGGACAATCTTCACCATTGCGGCGTTGCAGTTCCGGCTTCAAATCAAACAGGTCCAGATGGCTGGGTGCACCCACCATGTGCAAGTAGATCACGCTTTTGACCTGAGCCGGAAAATGGGACTCGCGGTTCGTCAACGCGCTATCTCTGCCCGGTCCCTCGCCTGAACCCTGCTGCAGCAATTGTGTCAGCGCGAACGCCCCCAGCCCAAAGCCGGTGCGTTGGAACAGGGCACGTCGACCTAACCTCGTTGGCAAAACATTCATTGCTTGGTCAATTTCACTGCTTGGTCAATTTCACTGATTGGTCAATTTCACTGATTGGTCAATTTCATTGCTTGGTCAATTTCATTGCTTGGTCAATTTCATTGATTCACGGTTTCATCGAGATTCAACAAGGCATTGGCCACGGCGAACCAGGCCGCCAATTCCTGCCGATCCTTGGATCGCAACTTCATGCTGGCGACTGCAACACTGGTTCGAGCTTTGACCAATTCAGGTTGATCTGCTAATCCATTTCTTTCGTTGGCAAGCAATCCCAACAATACTTGCAGTTCATGATCGACTGCGTCTCTGGCAATCACAAGATTCACCGCATACTGCATCCGCGAACGGTCATCGGTTGATGGCGATTCACTGATCACACGATCGGCGAAAGCCAACGCCATTTCGACATACGCCGGGTCATTCAACAGTGTCAAAGCCTGCAGCGGCGTATTGCTGCGACCGCGATTGACGGTACAACTGCCACGGTCAGGTGCATCAAAGTTGACAAAACTGGGGTAGGGTGCTGCCCTTTTCCAAACGACGTAGGCACCACGGCGGAAGCGATCTTCGTTTTCTGCTGCCACCCATTTCGGCTGATTGCGTCCAACGCTTCGCCAGATGTTCGCTGGCTGGTAGGGCATGATCGGAGGTCCATACATTTTGTCGGACAGCAACCCGCTGACCGCCAGAGCGTTATCGCGAATCGTTTCTGCCGGCAATCGAAAACGTGGCCCACGTGCCAAATATCGATTCGTTGGATCAATGTCGACCATCGCGTCGGTCAGCTTTGCCGAGCGTTGGAAGACTGCCGATGAAACCATCAATTTGTGGATATGTTTCATCGACCAACCCGATTCGATCAACTCACTGGCCAACCAGTCGAGCAACAGCGGATGACTGGGGGCATCCGATTGCGTCCCCAAGTCTTCCAAACTGGGCACCAGTCCCACCCCGAACAACTGGGCCCACCAACGATTGACCGTCACTCGGGCCAACAGCGGATTTTCCGCTGAAGTGAGCCATCGCGCCAGTTCCATTCGATCACCCGTGGCGGCAATGGTATTGTCTCGGGGAAGTGACTCGGGGGTGCCCATTTCCACCGCTTCGCCGAGTGATTCATACTCGCCACGAATCATCACGAAGGTTTCCCGCGGACTCTCCATTTCCTGCATCACCAGCGTTGTGTCGGGTACAATTGCCTTGAATTCTTTTTCGACTTCAGCAATCGAATGATCAAGCTTTGCAAGCTCCGGGGCACTCCGTTCGAACTCGTCACGCAACTTTTTCAGCTGCGGTTCAGACAGTTTCTTTCTGCCAGCCATTCGCCGCAGAGCATCGGGCACATGGAGCAAATCTGAATCTTCGTTACTGATCGAAATACGCGGTTTTCCGGCAACACGCCCTGCACCGAAATACTGCCCCAAACGCACCCGTAATTGCTGTGAATCTGCGTTCAACTTCAATGGTTCAGCAAACACAAACGTTGCCCAATGCGGCTTGCCAAACTGTCCTCCAATCGCCCAACCTGTCTTACGATTCCCGTCAATCGCCTTGGCAACCTCCCAACCGGGCTGCGAATAATCTGCCGTCGCCTTCAACAGCGCAACCTTGTCCGCTTCCTTGTCCGCTTCCTTGTCTCCAAGGACATCGCAGGTAAGTTCGCTGAGGATCACATTAGGGCGTTTCGCGTCTCCCCGACCGGGACCTTTGCCAGGAATCGCATCATCGGTCAGCAACTCCACCCGAATCGCCGTGATGGCGTTGGTGGTCGGTTTCAACACGAACGTGTGGTCAACCGTTCCAGGAATATCGCCTGTAAGTAACACGGCCCCATCGGTCTGAATTTCAAAGTCCTCACCACCCGTTGTTTCGAATCGCGTGGGGACTACTGGATCCCAAACTACCAATTTACTTTCTTTCACGCGTGTCAACCAATCTTCAAAACGGTGGTCGTCCGCTTCGACAACCTGTTGACGGTCTTTCTTCAATGACTGCAGTTTTTTTTGCAAACCAGCCCGCTTCAGTGCATCGGCTTCTGCCATGGGAAGATCCATCTTCGGACCATAAAAGTCCCATGTCACTCCAGACGTCTGCTTCACCTCCAAAGGTGTGTTATTGAAGTAGGCAAAAAATCGATAGTAATCCTTCTGAGAGAATGGATCGTACTTGTGGTCATGGCACTGCGCGCATTCGAGTGTCGTTCCCAAAAAGACCGTTGCCGTTGTATTGACTCGATCCACTACCTGGTTGACACGGTTGGCTTCAGGATGAACACCGGCTTCCACATTACAGGTTGTCATGCGATGAAAACCTGTAGCGATCCGTTGATCAATCGTGGGATTGGTTCGCAAATCACCCGCCAACTGATCAACCACAAACTCATCAAACGGCATGTCCTGATTGAAAGCTCGAATCACCCAATCGCGATACGCCCAGTTGTCGCGAATCTGGTCGGCTTGAAATCCGTTGCTGTCTGCGTAACGCGCCAGATCCAACCATGGAACGGCCCAACGTTCCCCATACCTCGGACTCGCCAACAGCCTGTCCACGAACAAGCGGTAAGCGTCACTTGACTTATCCTGCAGGAAATCCTTTACCTGCTGCGTTGTCGGCGGCAATCCGATCAATGCCAGCGAGACGCGACGAATCGCCGATGCGCGGTCCATCGCTGAGTTGGCCTGCAAAGCATGTGACTTCAAGTTGCGATCCAGGAAGTAATCGATCACCTGCTCTGGCGGGATACCTGTCGGAATTTCGGGTCGATTGATTTTTTGGTAGGCCCAGTGCCTGCCGTCTGAGTCCGACTGCGGCCACTCGGCACCTTGCTCGATCCACCGACGCAACAGCTCGATATCTCGCTGAGTCAAAGGTTCGCCATCCAGTGGCATCAATTCTTCCTGCTCGGCATCCATGATTCGACGAATCAAGAGACTTTGATCCGCGTGACCAGGAACGATGATTGGTTGCTCAGAGTCAGCCTCGCCTAAGGCGTCAGTTGCTCTATTCAGACGCAGACCTCCCTCTTGTTTTTTGTCGCCATGGCACCGGTAGCAGTGACGCTTGAGCAATGGCTGTACCTGATCAATAAAATCAACCCGTCGCTGATTCGACTCTGAACGCAAGGGCTCTGCATGAAGACTCCCCAGCCCGATCATGCAAGCCAAAAACAAACAGCGATTTTGCAGACCTTGATCAGGAAAAAAAACGGGCATCTGATCCGTCGAAGAAAAGTGGGGTGGGGGCGGGAAACAGGACTATCATTTTAGCCGCTGAACGAAGACAGTCTTGCATTAACCTCGCGAAATCCTGCACATTTTCCGCATGGGCAATCCATGCACGGTCGTTGCTCCGGACTAGCTGAACCGTTCATGCCGTTCGAAAGCAACCGCATCACCCAAAAGCAATCTTTGCGGTCGAATACAGCGACGTGCAGAAACGGCAGCGACGTGCAGAAACGGCAGTGACGTGACGAAACGGCAGTGACGTGACGAAACGGCAGTGACGTGACGAAACGGCAGTGACGTGACGAAACGGCAGTGACGGGGCATCGGGACATGCCTCTTGACCGTCGTAAAATCCCCGTCGGCGCGGCAACAAACCAGCCCGTGCCAATCGCTTCACACACGCCATGCGGCAGTGCAAATCGACGACATTCTCAGGCTTCGTGAAGCAGTGAATCGAACACTTTCACGATTTTCCATCCCTCTTTGTTTTCTTCGATGAACTGCAGGTGTCGCTCCGCTGTCTGATAGCGATCATGGGCCGCCCGATCGGAAAAGATACAGTGCAGCGAGACATCGAAATCCTGATTTACTTCTCGATCAAGATCACGATCTCGCGTGCCAATCGAAAATCCAACGAGCCCTTCGTGGTTGTCAAGGTATTGCATGCAAGCATCCAACAAACTTTGGACAGCCTCGTCACTACGGTCCTTGAGGGTGAAGTAAACATGATGCGCGAGTTTCGCCATTCGATTTTGCCCTTCGGAGTAAAACAAACTTAGAGAAATACAAGTGCAATAGCTTCCTCCAACATTCCTGTCGTGGCAACTGCCCCAAACCAGATTGACGAAGTAGATCAGACCGCGTATCGGCAATTGACAGACAAGGGTTGGGCCGTTGAGCCACAACCGAAGGTCCTCTGGCAATCCGACTGTCCACCCCGGCGAAGAAGATCTCTGCGGCGGCAGTGTTCATCGAAATCAACATTCCGAAACGACATTATCCGACGAAGCCCCACTGGCCAGATTTTTTGACCACACTCCGTGAACACCAACTTAGCTATCTGATTCGGAACCAGAGTCGCGTGGCACAAAACTGAAGTTCCGACTTTGCGAAAAGAACTCGATCGGGTTGTCATAAACCACTTTACGAGCCAATGATTCGTCGTGCCCCCTCCGACGCATTTCGAAAATCAAATCGGGTACAGCGGTTGGTTTACTCGGCCCCCAGTCACCTGCTGAATTGGCCAACAACCTCTCACCACTGTACCTTTCAATCATGTCAGCGGCGCGGTCCGGCGTGCACTTTGTTACGGGATACAACGTCATCCCGGCCCAGAACCCACGGTCGAGTACTTCGCCAATGGTGTGTTCCTCGACATGATCGACGAGAACTCTTGAGCGGTCGATCCTTGAGTCATCACACAGCATGTCAAGGATCATCCTTGTCCCTTGATACTTGTCTTCAAGATGAGGCGTGTGTATGAGGATCTGCTGGTCATACTTGATCGCCAACTCAAGATGCTCAAGGAACACGGTGGCTTCGTTCTTTGTGTTTTTATTCAATCCGATTTCACCAATGCCCAGCACGTTCGGACACTCAATGAACTCGGGAATCATCGCAATCACATCTCGTGAAAGCGAAACATTCTCTGCCTCTTTTGCGTTGATACAGAGCCAGGTGAAATGCTGGATTCCAAACTGCGCTGCCCGCTTGGGCTCGACATCAGTGAGTTGATGAAAATAGTCCCGGAATCCATCCACGCTTCGACGATCAAACCCAGCCCAAAAGGCGGGTTCGCTCATCGCCACACAGCCCATCCGAGCGAGCGTCGCGTAGTCGTCAGTCGTCCTCGATACCATGTGGATGTGAGGGTCGATATAGTCCATGGAAGTCCAGTTTTCGGTCAAAGTGAAAGAGCCATTACCGGTGAGACACAGTCCAAAGGTTAAAGTTTCATATCCTGCCGCCAACTCGAATCGTAATCGCGCGAGAATAATTTCTGCAATCGCTCCGCACGATCGGGACCTTGGCTGAGCAAAATCTGAATGGCTGCGTCTACTTGCTCACGCTGACCCTGCGCGGCTGATGAAAGAGACTCATCCTGATCAGCTGAGCGGTCAATCCGGTCCAAAGTGGCAGCAACCTCAAGCAGTTTGGCTCGAACATCCAAGAAGGACTCAGTGAGAATTTGGCTTGCGGCTCGCATGATGCTCGGTGATGGCTGACAGGTAGAAATCGATTTATTTAAACAGTATAGAGAGATCAGCAGACCTTCCCAGCACACCCCCCTGTGGTGCTATACCCAGGCAGCCCACAGGAGTTTACTCCAGAGGGGTTCGTTTGTTCTTGTTAGGGGGGTACTGCCGATTTTTCAGACCCCCATGCAAGATTGCAAATAAGAGCAAGAACGATTCGACAATTGGCACCCTCATTGGCTCGCAGAAAAGCTAGTTTTACCTTGAAGAGGAAATTTCCGGGTTTCCCCTTTGATGTCAAAACCGCCAACTGGCTTAACCGTCTCATCCACCGCTGGACACCTCCAGAATAATGCAGGGGCAGGAACTTACTTTCGCCATTCTTGGTCGCACGCGGAATGAAGCCGCCGTGGATGTTCTGTTGGCGTGTCTGGACAGCGACCTGCAGGAAAATCGGGAACAAGCTTTAGGCACTCTGATGCTGCGGCGTGAAGACCGTGTACCAGCCAAACTGTTAGCGCGTTGGCCACAACTCAGATCGTCGGATCATCTGCTGCTAAGGACCCGCAAAATCTGGTTCGAGGGTGCGGTTTCGCAGGCTCTCAAACATCGGGGATCCGATACCGTGACTGCGATCGCGGCCGCGGAGTCACTGGAACTTACGAAGTTCATTCCAATGTTGGTGGATTTGGCGGAAACGGGAGAAACTGAAGAAATCCGGCAGCGGGCGACTTCAGCAACTCTGAAATTGGCGTACATTCTGGGCGGCAGAGCGAGGTGCGATCGCGATTCCCCCACACTCCGAAACCCTGCTTTGGAGCGTCTATTCACGTCGCTTCAAACCTTCGATACACACAATAATTTACCACTGGTCGATGCCTTTCTGCTGTTGTCGGTATGGGGCGACAACGAACTACGGCGGATCATGAGCGAGGCAAGTAGGGTTCGCAAACTCGTTTTAGAAAGGTTCCTGGAATCCCAACACATCGGGATTCTGGACTTGCTGGCGGGTAATATAAAACGCCGGCAGATTGACGAGCAGGTCACAACGTTAATACGACAACGTAATGATCATGCTTTCCGCAGTATATTCCTGAACGCCGTCGGTCCCGATCCGTCGGCGGTAATTCTCAAGAACTTGGCCAACGTTGGAATGCTGGATTGCTGCCGTGGTGGCGAACAGTTACTTAGCAAGATCAATACGGATCACATACCAGCCCTGACCTACTTGTATGCCACTGCGGGCCCAGACCCCATACAAACACTTCACTTGATTGCAGCGATTGCCGAGAAAAAAAACCCGACCTATGACTCCAGTCTATCTTTCGCACTTTCGCATTGCTCAATACCTGAAAGCGAATGCATCGTCCGGGCCGCCCTGTTCATTGCAAATGAAGATGACGAGTCTGAGATCAACAACAATGAAAATGCCCGCCTGCTGAACCGACTGATTCCAATACTGGATCATAAAGACCAAGGTATTGTTCGTGGTATCCGCCGTGTCATACAACCACTGCACGCACAAGAAATGATGTCTCGTTTCGAGTCGCTCCGTCCTCGCAGTCGGCGAATTCTGGGTCGAGTTGTCATGATGGTTGACCCACAGGCCCTGCAGCAAGTAACAGATGCCATCCGCCACCCGGTACTCAAGAACCGTTTGGCTGCCATTGCCATGGCAGATGCATTGTCTGTCGTTGATCTGCTATCCGATTCATTCGCGCACATCGCGCAGGAAGACCATCTGGAAGCACGAATTTCTGCGGCTCAGGCAATGGCCAACGCACGAGGCGATGCGACTTGGAACGTTTTGAAAGACCTTGCTGAGCTGCCCGGTTGTCCAGTCCGCGACATCGCAATTGACGCAATGCAACGTCGCACTCAAGACGCCATGACCCCCTAGATCAACAGCGACACAAACATGCTTCTTTCATTTCAGGTGCTGCTTGCTGAAACCCGAGTTTCAGATCTCAGTCTTGCCTATCGCGAAAAGCCAGAGAGTCAGAGCATTCCAGGGCTTTGGTTCCTGTTGATTCCGTTCATTGTCGTCGGTATTGCCATGATCTGTTTCAAGATCAAAGACCGGACACCAATGGCTGGCAACACACCCAACTTGATTCTTCACGAATTATGTCGTGCGCATGGCATCAGCGCGAGCGGCCGCAGAATGTTGGATCGCATTGCTGACGAAGCACAACTCGAACAACCCGCGCTCATGCTACTGGGACCAGAGCACTTCGAAGCCGCAGTCGAAAAAGCTTCCAAAAAGCTCCAATACAACGACCGACACCAAACGCTCATTGGCATGCTTCGCAGGACTCTCTTTGTAGAACGCTGCCACACCACCATCTGAGCCACACCACCATCTGAGCCACACCACCATCTGAGCCA
>JAPKCI010000022.1 GCA_028823035.1 Rubripirellula sp. | reverse complement strand
AGAACGTGCGCCGCATGACGGTCGATTCCATGGGGCGCGAAGGCCGTGAGCTCTTTCGGCACATGCTCGACAAGGGTCTGAGCATGGAACACTTCATCGACTCGGATTTCGTCATGGCCAATGACCGTCTGGCCCGCTTCTACGGTTTGCCCGCCGTCGAGGGTGATACCTTCGTTCCGGTTAAGCTTCCCAACGAAAGCGAACGGGGCGGACTCGTGGCCCAGGCCGGTTTCCTCAAGCTCACCTCCACCGACTTCGCCACATCACCGATCCACAGGGGCTCGTGGATTCTCAAGAATCTCTACAACGAGCGCATCGAACCGCCCGCCGACGTGTTGATCAACGAGCCGGACATCCGGGGTACCACCACCGTGCGCGAGGCCATTCTTAAGCATCAACAGCTTGAAAGCTGCTCCCGCTGTCATTCGAAGATCGATCCCCTGGGTTTCGCCCTTGAATACTACGACCCGGTTGGGCGCAAGCGGAGCGAGTATCGCCACGTGGAAGAACTCCCCGCGGTGCAAGAAGGAACGACGTTCACAAAGAAACTCAAATTCACCAACGTCCCGATTGATGCCGCCATGAAACTTCCGGGCGGCCGTGAGGTACGCGACCTGCCCTCGCTCAAGGATGCTCTGATGGCCGACAAGGAACGCATCCTCAAGGGCATCATCGGGAAACTCATCAGCTATGCCCATGGCCGCGAAGTCACCCGGGTCGACCGTCCGCATGTCGACGCAGTCTTCGAGTCGATTGCTCAAAAGGATTTCTCTCTTCGCGCCGCCATTCACGCCATCGTGGCCCACCCTGAATTCGGTCGGAAATAAAGAGGAGGGCATCCAACCGAGAAAAGTACAGCGAAGCGATCTCATGTCGCTAAAGCTTAAGACGAGCTATCTGTCCGCGTGGGGGCAAAAAAGTCGAACGAGCATTTTGGTCGATGAAATCCGAGGTCGCGACGGCATATGAAATTAGATTTTGGGTCGAGACAGGATCTAAATTGTACGCTGGCAGGAACCAAACCGGCGAAATCGGGCACGCCGCGCAGCAGTAATGCACCGATTGGTTCAAAGCCAATATGAAGTAACACGGGCCGCAGGCCAATCTAAGCAGCTCGCTGATACGAATGAAGCTAACCACCGAGGCGCTCAGTCGTTTCGATCTCAGCTTCCATGTCAGGCGGACGATTCATCGGCACGATCAGTCGATTTGTTTCGGTGTGATAGTGCGTAACGACAGCACGCAACGTTTACCTTTTGATCCAAGGGCATCGCGGTTTGGAATGTTCGATTCATCGCGTAATCATGTCTAATTTCGAATCCCATTCGTTTTTGGACACCGAAAGCAACACCTTCGCTGCAACTCTCTACGAACAAAGACGTTACGCAAAACTTCCGAAAGAGAACCGGTTCGAAGAGGGTTGCTTTCGGCGTACTTTTTACGTTCTCGAAATCAGAGCGACTCTCGAGTTAGCTCTGCAGTCCATTTCGCGTTGCTGCCGACATCGCGACAAAACCACCTGTGCAATAGCCCCCAGCAGGGAAAACTTCCAGGTTGATTGCCTCTGCTATTGGGACAACCAACACAAAAGCATCCTGAATCTGGAAAGTTGCAGGTCAATCTTGAGGGAACTGTGGTCTGCTGACATGAAATTTGGCCACGTCGTGGCTAAACTAAACACATCGATACCATACCTTTGATGAGAGGCAAGAAACCCGCATGACACGCTCGATGACGCTGCTTTCGATTACTATCTTTGCCGCCTTCATGTCCGTTGCCTGCGTCGCCCATGCGTCAGAGCCAAACTTCGTGATCATCTTCGCCGACGATCAGGGGTACGGGGACCTCAGTTGCTTCGGATCCGAGACGATTGCAACACCCAATGTTGATCGACTGGCAAAGGAAGGACGTAAGTTCACAAGCTTCATGGTCGCATCCCCAGTCTGCACACCCTCACGCGCCGCGTTGCTCACGGGTTGTTATCCCAAACGGGTTGGAATGCACCAGCATGTTCTGTTTCCCACATCGACCAAAGGTCTTCATCCTGACGAACATACCATTGCCGATCACTTGAAGTCTCAAGGCTACGCAACTGCCTGTTTCGGCAAATGGCACCTCGGGCACCATCCCGAAGTCCTGCCAACATCAAATGGGTTTGATACCTACCTCGGTATTCCGTACTCCAACGACATGAACCATCCAGATAATAAAGGAAAGCCACAAGGCGGCTTCGCCGGTATGGACATACTCTGGAACGATCCTGAATCAACCTTGACCAAATGGAAAACGCCGCTGATCGAAGACGAAAAGATTATCGAACTGCCAGTGGATCAGAGAACTGTCACGCGGCGATACACCCAAAAAGCGATCGACTTTATCAAGGAACATCGCAACGAGTCCTTTTTTGTTTACCTGCCCCACTCGATGCCCCATATCCCGCTCTACGTGCCCGACGACGTTCGTGACCCAAACCCCATGAACGCTTACACCAACACGATCGAACACATTGACGCTGAGGTTGGACGACTACTGAACACGCTGGATGAATTGAAGCTGACTGACAACACCTACGTTATTTACACCACAGATAATGGCCCATGGCTACAATTCAAACACCACGGCGGCTCGGCAGGACCACTCCGTGAAGGAAAAGGAACGACGTTTGAAGGTGGGCAACGCGTTCCCTGTCTGATACGCGGCCCAGGCATCCCAGCTGGAACGGTTTGCCATGAACTGACCGGCACGATCGACATCCTGCCAACCATCGCCGCAATTACCGGCAAGCCATTGCCAACGAAAAATAAAATCGACGGCATTGAGGTTTCAGATTTGTGGATGGGAAAAACGGATCATTCCCCCCGCAGCGAATTTCTTCACTACACATCCCAAGGCAACTTGGAAGGACTCAGGCAAGGCAAGTGGAAACTATTGGTAAAGAAACCGAGACAACGTCGTAACCAGAAGAACGCCGCAGCAGTAAAACCTCAAACCCAAACCCTGTTATTTGATCTCAGTAGAGATATCGGCGAGCAATCCAATTTGGCCGAGCAACATCCTGACGTCGTCATTCGCCTTCAGCAACGAATGCAGGAACTCGACAATGAGATCACTCAAAACTCGCGAGTTCCTTGGATGAAAAGTAAAAATCAGGCAGCCGACCAAGACGCGAATTGATTCATCGGGCAGACGACTCTGGGCTTGCTACAGCCAGCGGTTGCCAGCATGCATGTCCTGCATACCCCTCTGATCCAATTTCGACACATCGGTACACCGAGGCAGTAACCCTTCATGCCCGGTAATTTGACATCTTTTGCTAGCCAGAACAAATTAGCACCCGCTCTGAGTACCGGTCAGCGGGCGATGGCTCAGCAGGCAACGGACCTCGCAAGTGGTTCGAGCCCTAAAGTCTTTAAGAAACCAAAACATAATGCTGTGCTGCTTGGTCTTGGATACCTGTGGAACTGGCTCTACGGTATGGAACAGAGGGAGCAACAACAACCTACTACTACTACTGCAGGTTGTTGCGTCTACCACAGACTCACCCAAACCGAATTGCGAATGTCCCCGAAAACACCAACCACAAGAGTTCGCCGGAACCCATAAAGGGGATTCAACCACCATCAACCCGACGCTAACAAGGTTGTTGCTGCGAGTTATCTTCTCTGTAGTCCACAAAGTTCATTCCGGTTGCTACAGTTTGAAAACTCTTAGCTGCGAAGGACGAGTGATACGCCTGTGTTGGGCATCCCGTGTTGGGCATCCCGTGTTGGGCATCCTGACAAGCGAATCCACAATTGACAGCATCTCACTGGTTTCGAACGCGAGCGGCCAACCGAGACCGGGTCGCAAGAACGGGCGATAATCGACCTGCTAGCAAAGCAAGCCTAGAACGAAGACTCGACCACGAATCGCCTAACCTGACCGAGCAGGAAAGCGGTCGATTTCGAGGCTCCAAGCGGCCGATAAAAAGAGCGAAGTCGTTTCGTTTTCACTCTTGCCCGGTCGAGGTCTCTTCTGATGCCGCTGTTGAAACTCTGGAATTCTCTTCGGGGTCGATCTACCAATGCACAATCCTTGGAATCGGTGGAAGCGGAAAACGCAGATCCTTCGCTGAAATCGAAGCCTTCGATACGCGTGGCAACAGGGTCCAAATCAGCAGCGAGAGCGACTTTCGGACTCTTCGGAGGAGGAACGAGCGGGACTCTCAGAAAACGGCTCAAATCGATTTCGGCGAATACAGTTCTGGAAATCGGTGTGGACGACGGTGCACGGGCCATTGCTGTCATGGATGCCGTGTCCAAGACTTCACCGGCAGCCCGATACGTCGCGATCGATGAATTCGAGATGGCTGGCGGCGTCAACCTAAAGCAATTCCACCAAACACTGCGGAATCACGGTATCCACCCGCAGATGTTTCCCGGCTGCGTCGAACGAGGATTAATGCAGGTCGCCCATACCATCGGAGCGATCGATCTGATTTTGATCTCGAATCCAGATGCAGTGGATTCAAATCCGGTCGCCATCGGTTTGCTAGAACGCATCTCTCACTGTGGGACAACCATACTGGCACTGGAAAACGACGCTTGGAATCCCCGGCAAGTGTCCAGCTCAGATGCGACTCGACGAGCCGCCTGAATCGGAACAGAAAGCGTTATCCAACGAGCCGATTTCCCGCTAGACGAGACGAAACCTGCTTTTTAGTTTGTCACAAGTTGGTTTGACACAAGGTTGATTGCGCTCAGGATCGACCTGTTGAGCGCCGCGGTCGGATAGCGAGTCAGATCTTCAATGGGTACTTTCGCCCAGCCTGTAACAGCTTCGGCCCTCGAATTTGGCTATCTGGAAAATCCGGTCCATGTGTGAAATTGTTGGTTATGTCGGGAGCGGCAATGCGTGCTCCTTTCTGGTTGAATGTCTTCGCCGCTTGGAATATCGCGGCTACGACAGTTCCGGTTTGGCCATCCACAACGGAGAGTCCCTTGGCGTCACTCGGTCCGTAGAGCGAATCGAATCGCTCGTTGGACTGCTCCTGCTGAAGGCACTCTCGGGATTGGAGTCAGGAGGGGAGAATACTTCGTTTCCAGCGATGCCTCTCCTCTGGTAGGTCGTACAGATCAAATTGTTTACTGGGCGGATCATCAAATCGCTGTCCTGACACCCGAGGAATTCTCGGTCCTGCATCGAGATCAGGGAAAGATTCGTGTTGATATCCAGCAGCTCAAAGTTGCCCAATCATCGCAGTTGCGAGCCCTGATGACCCACAAGTGGACAATGTTGCTGATGAAGTGATTCGCATCCCTCAAGTGCCCGAGATTCTGCAGCCAATCGTCTCCGTCGTCCCGCTCCAACTGTGGTCGCATCACCTTGGGCTGCTCAGGGGTTGCTTCAGAGGCTGCGATGTGGACAAGCCCCGAAATCTGGCAAAAAGCGTCACGGTGGAATAATAACGCCTTGATTACTCATCACCCCCAAATAACCTGATCCTTTCAAGCAGGAAGCCTTTTCGTTAAACGCAAGGAATACGGTGACATGAAAACACCAGGTCTCAGCTACAATTCACGCAAAGCCCTGATCGTCAACATTGGCGAAACGGCGGGATCAGAAATCGCTGATCTGATTTCTCAAATGGCTGCGGAAATTGAGGAATTGCGTCGAACCAATGTGAATGTCACCCGGATTGTTCCCCGTGTCTCAGAACCGCACAACCACATCATTGAAGAACCTGTTTAAAATTTGACCTGACCCAACTTCATGAGCCAACATCTTGTCACCGGTGCTGCCGGATTTATCGGTTTTCATTTGTCGTTGCGTTTGCTCAATCGAGGCGAGCATGTGGTCGGATTTGATAACCTCAACGACTACTACAGTGTCGATCTCAAACGTGAGCGTTTGTCCCGCCTGACTGATCATGACAATTTCAAGTTTGTAGAAGCCGATCTCACAGATCAGAAGCAAGTCGACCAGGTCTTTCGCGATCACGATTTTGAACGAGTGGTCAACCTCGCTGCTCAGGCAGGCGTCCGCTATTCCATTTCCAATCCCCGCGCTTATACATCAAGCAACATCGTTGGCTTTTTGAATGTCTTGGAAGCTTGTCGACATGCGAAGACACCGCACCTGACGTACGCAAGCAGCAGCAGCGTCTACGGTGGTGGGACCAAAATGCCGTTTTCAACAGCAGACCGAGTCGATCATCCGCTGAGTCTCTATGCAGCTACCAAGAAGAGCAATGAGCTAATGGCTCATACCTACAGCCACCTGTATGAGCTACCAACCACCGGTCTGCGTTTCTTTACCGTGTATGGCCCGTGGGGCAGACCTGACATGGCGTTGTTCCTCTTTACCAAGGCCATTCTTGAAGGAAGTCCGCTTGATGTCTTCAACGAAGGCAGAATGCAGCGTGACTTCACCTACATCGACGACATTGTCGAAGGCGTTGACCGGACTTCGCAACAAATCGCGACACCCGATTCAACGTGGGACAGCAGCGACCCCAATCCTTCGACCAGCTGTGCGCCCTACCGGATCTACAACATCGGCAACAATGATCCGGTTGAGTTGTCAGCGTTCATTGAGGCAATCGAAAATGCGGTCGGCATCAAAGCCAAAAAAAATCTGTTACCGATGCAAGCCGGAGACGTCCCTGCCACTTTCGCCGATATCGAAGCTTTAGAAACTGCGGTTGGATTCCGACCCTCAACTCCAATTCATGTCGGTGTCCAGCGATTTGTGGATTGGTACCGTGACTTTTTCTCGGTGTAACTGTCGATCTGCAAAGAATCGCATTGTGAGGCCATCAGGGACTGCTGCGATGGCGAGCCAATAGCTCCACATCTTGGATATTGATTCCGAAATCCGGCTGAGGGAAATCGGCTGAACCTGAGCATCAACAGGCTCACTCTCGCGGCAATTCCGAAAATGATCAGAGCGCCGGCGGACACACCCCATCAGATCTGCTGCACCGCGATTGCTGTTCGCATTGCCCACATGAATCGGCAGGGGCTGCTCAGAATCTGTCGAACAGCAATCTCGCTAACAACAGCGTTTTAGCGAACAACACTGTCTCTTTGCTGTCTCTTTGCATAGATCAGACCATTATCAGTCGCCCTTGAGCCGTTCCCATCCCCTGAGCCGTTGACAGCGTGGCACCAAATGTTGACAGTAAATTGAGTCAGCTGATTTCCTCCTTCCCCATTTTGCACCAAATGTCCGACGTTAAATCGTCCGCCCCGCGGACCATGCTTGAAAAAATCTGGAACCAACACGTAGTACACGCTCCTGAGCAGGGCCCATCCATTCTGTACATTGACCTGCATCTGGTGCATGAAGTCACCAGTCCCCAGGCTTTTGAGGGACTCCGTATGAATGGCCGCCAAATCCGCAGGCCCGAGAGTACCATTGCCACGCCCGACCACAATGTACCAACCTCGGATCGCAGTCTACCGATCGCTGACCCCATCAGCCGAAAGCAGATTGACACTCTGCGTGAAAACTGCAAAGAATTCGGAGTCACGCTGTTCGACATCGACGATGTACGCCAGGGAATTGTGCATGTCATTGGACCTGAAAACGGGTACACACAACCGGGCATGACAATCGTCTGCGGCGACAGCCACACGGCAACGCACGGTGCATTTGGTTCTCTCGCATTCGGCATCGGGACCAGCGAAGTCGAGCATGTGTTGGCTACGCAGACACTAAGACAGTTCAAACCCAAGACCTTTGAACTTCGTGTTGATGGCGAATTGGCACCTGGGGTAACTGCCAAGGATATGGTGCTCTACCTGATCGGGAAAATTGGAACCGCTGGGGGAACAGGTTATGTCCTCGAATACACAGGCGATTGTATTCGTGCGTTATCGATGGAAGAGCGGATGACCGTTTGCAATATGTCGATCGAAGCTGGTGCACGAGCCGGGATGATTGCACCCGACCAAATCACCTTTGATTATCTAAGAGGACGTCCTGAGGTTCCTCAGGACTTTGATGCAGCTGTCCAACGCTGGAAACATCTGGGCAGTGACGAGGGCGCGGCTTACGATCTTTCGAACACCTATCGTGGCGGAGACATCGAACCGCAAGTCACTTGGGGTACAAATCCCGGACAGGTCAGAAGCATCTCGGCTCTCGTCCCAATGCCCTCGGATTTTGATGATCCAACCGAACAGAAATCAACTTCTGATGCGTTGGAATACATGGGACTCACCGCCAACACCCCGATTCATGACATTCCCATTCAGCGTGTTTTCATTGGGTCCTGCACGAATGCGAGGATCGAAGACCTGCGAGCTGCAGCCTCGGTACTCAATGGCCATCATGTCTCGGGAGATGTCAACGCGATGGTCGTCCCAGGAAGTGGACAGGTAAAGAAACAGGCAGAACAGGAAGGACTCGATCGCATCTTCAAAAAAGCAGGATTCGATTGGCGCGAAGCTGGCTGCAGCATGTGCCTCGCAATGAATCCTGACAAACTGGAACCGGGCGAACGTTGTGCAAGCACCAGCAATCGCAACTTCGAAGGTCGTCAGGGAAAAGGTGGCCGCACCCATCTGGTCAGCCCAGCAATGGCCGCTGCGGCTGCCGTGAAAGGACACTTCGTCGATATCCGCCAATGGGATTACAAAGCCGCTGAGTGATCTCCGACATCAGCGACTGGCTCAATGGGTATTGGGTTCCCGACGGAGGGAAACCGGCCTGGATCATTCAACCAAACCTGCACTCAACCAAACCTGACAACATGCAAAGCTTCACCATTCACAGCGGCGTTGTTGCGACGCTCGACCGTGCCAATGTCGACACCGACCAAATCATTCCAAAACAGTTTCTCAAACGGATTGAACGAACCGGGTTTGGCCAGTACCTCTTTTACGATTGGCGTTTCCTCGATGATGGAACGACGCCTAATACCGATTTTGAGTTGAATCAGCCACACCTCGATGGTGCTTCGGTTTTAATTGCTCGCAAGAACTTCGGTAGCGGCAGCAGTCGTGAGCATGCGGTGTGGGCATTGGATGATTACGGCTTCCGAGCCGTGATAGCACCCTCATTTGCTGACATCTTTTTCAATAACTGTTTCAAGAATGGGGTCCTGCCCATCGTTCTTGATGAAGCGCAAATAGATGAAATTTTCGAGCGGGCTTCCCAGCCATCACCCTATCAGTTGACCGTCGACCTCAAGGAACAGACCGTCAAAGATTCCGACGGCCTGAACTTGACGTTTGAGATTGATCAAAGCCGCAAGCACAACCTGCTACACGGTCTCGATGACATCGCTGAAACGCTTCAGCATGAAGAGAAGATCACTGCCTATGAAGAGGCACGTGCCTGGTAGATGAAAATCAAATGTCCTGCATGTAACGCGATTTTGAATATTCCCGCAGGAGCGGCTGGTAAAGTCGTGAAGTGTCCGTGCGGAAAACAGCTGCGGCCGGCGGCGGCCGCAGACCCCGCAGGTGCTCCGTCGTCAAGTCCCTCGCCGACACCTGCGGCCGGCGACACTGCTTCCGGAGTGGGCTCATCCACTTCGGGAGGCATGGAGTCGAACGCATTTGATGACTTGCCCAGTGCGGCACCTAGCGCAGCTCCCAATCCATTTTCGCAAACTTAACCTTATACGCCGCCGGGACCCGCAGTGGTGGAAACTCTGCCGGGACGCAGCGAATGGCCCCCGCGGGTACATCTAGCCAAGCCCACCCCATTGCGATTGTGTCCTTGGTCTTCGGAATCCCGTCGTTGACATTGGGATGCTGCTGTTGGCTGCACATTCCGCTCGGACTAACTGCGGTCGTGACAGTCGGATTTGGTATCCACTTTGGGAATCAGGGCAGGGGTGGTAAGGGAATGCCGATTGCTGGATTAGTCATGGGGATCATTGCACTGATTGCTTACACAATCCTTGCGAACATCGGAGTCGCAGCCCAATTGGCCGACATGCCCGATGACCCGTTCAATCAATAGATAGAACGCTGTTTCTGGAGCGTGCTCACCGAACGAACACATGTACCAATTCAGCGCGAATTGATCATGTTTTAATGGCATTTTCGTGCGTGACGCCTGAGCGTTTATTCAGCGTGTTTTGAGAGATTGCCTTACAAGGTTGTATAAGGTTAGGACTTCACGTGAGCCCTTTCGGTAAGCAATGCGATTTGCAACCGTGTGGTTGAATGCAAGTCATCTGTTGTCCTTGCCGCCCAGTGAGTTGGATACGGGGTAGGGGGCAGTCAGCTTTTCATGCGGAGTCTGCAACTCGCGGAGTTAGGGGGCTATTTCTCGCTCAACGAATCGTCGCTGAGATCGTGACTCAATGATGAGAGCGACGAACAGAAATCCAATGGCAGGAATGAATTACCAAGCTGAAACTCCGGTAACACCAAACACAATGCAAATGAATAGGCCTGCTCCAAAATAAGGTGGGATGAAGCCCAGTAAAATGTGTGATCTTGTTTTGATCTGATACTGCGTACGCTTGATCTCCTTATCGAGGTCGTCACGAAGCGACGTAGAGTTGTGTTGCTCTCGCTTTTTCTGTTGCCGATGCCCGAGATAGGTGGAAAACGCAAATTGCAACCAGCAGACCAGCGCAAACAGCAACGCAGCGATTTCCCATCCGTGCAAAGCTCGTGAGGAACCAATTCTTCCCAGCACGCCCGATGCGTTGACAAGCAAAAGCCCAGCGATCATGATCACGGCAATCGTGCTGCTACCATAAGTCTGAAGGTGCTGCCAAAAGATCAACCGGCGAAATCGCTTGCTTTTGCTTCGCAGCGTGTTGTGTAGACCTTCTTCATTCACTCCGTACAAAGGTTGGTCGTGTTGTGAATTCCATATGACCTATAGGTCTTCAAATTCCATGTTTGTCTTCCTTTGTGGACTGTTCTGCGAGTCGTTTTTTGATGCGGTTCAATTTCACCCCGACGCAGGTTTGTGAGATGCCCATCGTGTCACCGATTTCCCGGTAACTGAAACCGTCAAGCATCAAAAGCGTCAGCGAACGATCGATCTCATCAAGTTGGGATATCTGCCCGTAGAGCCATTCCAGTTGTGGGTTCCCAGGACTGGAGTGTTGTAACAGCAAGCGATCGTCAGCAAGCGATCGTCAGCAATGATCGACTGGTGATTGTCGCGGTGACGATTTTCTTTTTTGGACTATCCCACGGCAGAGTAAAGTGCCACGCGATAGATCCACGTGGTGACAGCAGAGTCGCCACGATAGCCCGGAACGGAATTCCAAAGCTGTGTCGTGATCTCTTAAAAGACATCGTCTTGGTCGTGAGAGTTGAATGCGTAGGCACGAACAACCTTGAATAGCAGCCCACTGTGCAGGGCGAGCCATTCTTCGAAAATACGCTGCTGCTCGTTTGGTTTCATTGTTTGGCTTCGTCGTATGGATCATTTCAACCTAACTAGTGATCCGGCATGGTGGATTTATTGCAGAAAATAGAAATCCATCTGGAATTGGTACAACTTCGTCGCGTGGTGAGGCGAATGCTCTTCAGCCATGCACGTCCACAAAAGCGTGTTCCATCGTGGGCTGATGCTCCGGAGCCCCTTGGAGCGAGCCTAACCGCTGATGCGGTTCATCTTCCTTGCGATATGTTGGAACGAGCCAGCGAAGTTTGGTGAGGATGACCCTGCAAGAGACAAGAAAACGCAGGAAAGTAGAGGTGGAAGCGAGTTGCTCGCTCTCAATCCTTCACAGGGGCAAGCACCACGTATTCTTTCTGTTCACTGGCTCGGTTTCCATGTTCACTGGCCCAGCAGTGTCCGGCGATTGCCAGTGGTCAGACGACTTTCTCGGGGCTTTGAAGTTCTCAATTCATCGTATTGTTCGAGCTTTTGTGCGAACAGTTTGTGTGATTTCACGTCCTCTTTCTTGTTCCCCTCTGTGTGAAATTCTACGACATCCATGACGAACACCAGAGTTCCAGTTGCGGGCCATTGCTGGCCTTCCCGGTTTGCTACTGCAGCTTCTGCCAGAGAAATTGCCAGTTTGAGATTGCGATCGGGGTTGTCTTGGTATTGAGTGACGAGGAACTCCGCAGCGCCACATAGCACTTGCGTTTTAAACTCGCCCGATTCGTTACAGATCGAATTGAAGGTTGACTTGGCTTCGTCGAACTTTCCTTGGTGATAAAGGCCTTTGCCCTTGATTCCCAAGGCGTTGACCAACCGAGCCGTGTTGCCCATCAACGATTCGGCCAGTTTGACCATGGCGTCACCATCTTTTCTTTCAAAGATGTTGCTCAGTTTCTCGCGGTCAGCACCTGTTGCTGGACGTGGATTGTTGTCGTTCCCCGCGGGGGCAGGTCTGTTGGCAACGCTTCCGCGTGCCGCAAGGTGCCGATTTAACTTTCGCTTTGCGGCTGCAAGGTCGTAGGTTTCGAGTACGATCTCGGCAAGTGGGCCACCCATGTTTTTGGGGTGTCCGATCCAAGCTAGAATTCCATCTTTGTTGACGATCAGGACGGTAGGGATTCCCGCGGTTCCGGTTCGCGTCATGTACTCCGTCTTCATCTGGCCATCGATGTCTTCGCAGATAACGTAACGCATCTTCTTTGCGTTAGTTTTGACAAAATCTTTGGTCGCGGTTGCGCTACCAGGGTCCAAGGCCAGACCGACAATTTGTACTCCGTGTTTTGCGTACCTATCAGCGATGTCGCTAGTGTGGGGCATCATTTCAATGCACGGTGCACACCAAGTTGCCCACAGGTCGATAACATACACTTTCCCTTTGGCAAAGGACTCGACTTTGTCACCTTTCAACCACGTCACGCGTTTTCCAATGGCTGGGAGCTGATCCCCGATCGCGAGTGGTTTAAGGTCTTTTGTTTCCTGAGCTTTCACCGTGGGCATCAGCGATGTGATCACAAGAATGCATCCAACTGCGAAAAGGGTTCGCGACATCTCGTGCTCCACCGTAAGCGATTAGGGGTGAACTTCGATTTGCTTCCAAGTTCTATGAACATGGGAACAGCCATGGGGCATGGCAATGACGGTAGCATATCAAATTCGTGATACAGCGGCGGTCAGGTGGGGCGAAAACAGTGGCTCGCTACTTAAGAGGGAACTGCAGAGGGATGAAATGCGATTCCCGGGCAACCACCGATGGAGTCCGATTTGCTACCACGGTGAAATGGAGGCATCGGGGGCCGCGGATTCGTGTGCGTGGGGGCTAATTGAGCCGGCTTCGCAAATTCCGTTTCCGCAGCCTGGTCATACCTTGAGTCAGGCCCGTTTGTGCACTGGAATTAACGCACTGGAATTAACGCTGGTTAGTACTGATTCGCGACGGCCCCGATTGTGGCGGGGCGGTCTTTCAACGGCAAACAGCGTCTGGTGGATTTCCAGCTTCACACTGACAACCGTGCCTGGTAACTGACAACGCTGAGTCAGAGCGAGAACGACACCGCGATCCAAGGTTGCGTCACCAAGGGCCCCACAGAATTTGTTGTCCCCTCCGAACAACGCTCTGTCCGCTGCCTTACGTCACCGAAAAACGAACGCAAGCGTCCCGGCTGGGTCGGCAGACTCTGTCTGCCAATGCAGAACTCAAGAATGCCCCGGGACGTTTGCGAAAGAGCGGTATTCACCATCGATGCATAAAAAGACCTAGCGATGGATTGAGATCAGGCTTGGGTGAGCAGCCAATTCCATGTGACCGAACAGGGTTTGCTCACGACGAACCAAGTAGAACTTGGCTCGCGGACCATCCTTGATATCAGGATGCTCCAAAATCCCTGCGAGATCTTTCATACTGGACGTTTGCCACCCGTGTATTCCTAGTAAAACGTCTCCGGGAATGATTCCTTGCTGCTCTGCAGCTGAACCGGATTTCACCGCAGTCACATAGAGACCACCTCGATACCTTGTCCTCATACGAGAGTTCAAACGCCGCATCGTGGAATCGGGGACGGGTTTAGCTTGCACACCAATGATGCTCCATGCCAATTCTTTGACCGTGTAGGATTCGGCCGCTCGGCTTTCCGTCTGCACGGCAAAGTCAAAGCGTTCACTACCACGCTGAATACCCAATTCCATGTCGTCACCGGGCCGCAATCCCATCAACGCCAGAGAAAAATCAAGCTTGTTATCCACTTCCTGAGAACCCACGCGGACCACACGGTCACCCGGTTTCAGTCCTTCCCGATCGGCAGGACTGCTAGCGGTGACATCGGCGACGGTCACGCCATCACCCTCGCGGGGTCCGCCGCTGGTTCGCAAGCCAGTAGCTAACCGTGAATCATTCTGCTGGTCGATCATCTCAGTCACAATATCAACTACCTGATCGATCGGAATGGCAAAGGCGATTTGCTGGGCACCAACACGTACCGCAACGTTGACGCCAATGATCTTCCCCTCAATATTCAGCAGGGGACCACCTGAGTTACCGGGATTGATACCGGCACTGATCTGAATCAGATCGACATACTCCTGCGTCTCATTAACCGGCACATCTCGATGCAACGCACTGATGATTCCCTGCGTGCTCGTATGCACATATCCAAAAGCGTTCCCGATCGCGATGACGCTTTCACCCGGCATCAAGTCACTGCTTGTACCGCGTGGAATGGTCGGAAGCGGATGCTCGCTGTGCACTTTGATGAGCGCCAGATCGTTACGAATTCTAGAGGCGATCAAATCCGCAGTTGTGGTCTCACCACTGTGCAACGTCACTTGGATGTTGTCGACATCTTCAACAACGTGGTAATTCGTGATCACGTATCCCCGAGGATCGATAACTACGCCTGTCCCCATCCCGTTGACCTGACGAAATGAATCGGGGCCATTAGCACCTGCCATCCCCGCGGCAGTCGAACGAACTGTTTTCTGACCATGAATGTTGACCACCGCTGGCGAGGCGAGTCGTATCGCCTTCACTGTGGGAGTCTCCCTTGACTCGGAAATCCCGGTTTCAGGTGATTGCGCAGACGTAGGTACCGCCCAGATACAAATGCCAGCAAATGTGCTGAACAAGACAAGACAGGCCGTGGAGGGGGAAATGTGGGTGGTCGCTGGCATAAAATCCCGTACCCGAATCGTTCGGATGCTCAAATCCGACGGAAACTACGTTCCTCCGTCGATCACATACCGGCAACACCGGTATGGCTGTTTGCATCGGAACATTCGGCGGCGTTGCTTCACACTTGCAAAGTCGACTCGGCAAGGTTTGCCAAGCTTAACACCGAGCCAAAAAAAGGTTGCCATCTCACGACTTTTGATTCAAGTGTAATGGCGAAAATACGAGTTTTCAGTGGACTCTAACGATCACTGATACCAAATACTGGTCGGGTTGGTATCGGATGGAATCTGGGCCAAGGTACTTCCTTGGGTGGTTCCTCGTCTTCCAGATCACATCCATCCTGCTGAGTCTGACAAGTAGCTCCCGTGTGAAACTCATCGCTACCTTGTCCCTCAACGTAGCGATCACTGGGAAGACGTGGCCCAACGCAACCTGAGAGCATCATGGGGATGGCGAGAAAGCCCATCAGAGAAACGATGCGAGTGAAGCCAAGCATTGATTTTTCTCGGCGACCGCTGGTCTTCAACGACCAACAGAAGTCCAATCGAGTATCCCCCCTCGAACGACCTAACTTTCGATTTATCGGCAGACAAACCACAAAGATCCAGTAAATCTTGCCCAATCGTCATTTACACTATAAGTCCACTAAATTGCCTTTCGTAGTAGTGAGCACGACCTCCAACGCCAACTAGCGTCAATGATTGGCTGTATGAATGGCTAATTGAATCAGTAACGCTCGGCGGCTGAATCCCCCTCGCATACCGACACCGCGTGACGAGTCCTGACCCCTCGAATACCGACAAGGCATCCCATTCCCCCGTCCAAGCGGACGGAGTGGAAACGCCGGTGCCGGTAGAACATCCTTTCAGTACCCGTGAATCTGGCGACCCATCGATTGAAACTGCCGAGCCAATCATTGCGGCATTAGTCCAAACTGATGTCGGTACGTCAGCCAACAGTCTCTCCACCATTGCGAATGATCCCGCAACGGCGGCCTCCTTGGATGTTGCACTGGATCGCCATTCAGGCTTGGCCGATCAAGGCAAGAAAAAACGTCTGTTTCGCCGTCTGGCGGAAACGATCGTTTGGCTTATCCAAGGGACCTTTTGCATTTTTTCATTAACGGTTCTGCTAGCAGTGTTGACAGCGATCCCGATCTTTCAGTTGATTGCATTTGGGTACCTGTTGAATGTATCGGGTGGGCTGGCTCAAGGTGCGAAGATACGCAATGCGCTTCCACATCTTCGACAGGCTGGACAGATTGGGCTAGCAGCGATTGCCATCTTCCTTGCTGCATTGCCAACCCAAGCGATTGCACACTTGGAATCGGTTTCAACTCTCATCGATCCTGGCTCGCGACAGTCAGATCTGATGCGTGTCTTGGCGGTTGTAACATCGATGCTAATGACGGCTTACTTGCTGTGGGCATGGATCCGCGGCGGGCGTCTGATCCATTACGTATGGCCACAGCCCAAACGCTTATGTAAAGAAGGTTGGCGTTGGAGTACTTGGCGGACGGCTCCCGACAGGCTCTGGGATTTCACCATGGATCTGGAATTACCCAAGTACTTTTGGCTAGGACTCCGAGGTGCGATCGGAACACTTGTCTGGCTGTCGCCAGCCTTTATCATCATCGCTGCGTTTCGAAACGGTGAAACGGGCTTAGCGGGACTCGTTGGGTTCGCAGCACTGATTCTGCTGGGTCTGGGAATGTTGTACCTGCCGATGTTGCAAGTACACTTCGCTGCCGAAAATCGTTTGTCGGCTTTATTTGAGGTGCGGACCATTCGCCGGGATTTCCGCCGGGCTCCGTGGGCATGGTTCACCGCCATGGTGATTTGCCTGATAATTACACCGACACCTCTTTACCTGTTAAAAATCGCAGCAACACCACAGGAAGTCATGTGGGCACCATGCCTTGTATTCGTAGCCTTCATTTTACCTGCCCGCATGGCAACGGGTCTGGCCCTGCGAAGAGCCAGAAAACGCCCTGAGCCAACCGGTCGCTGGGCGAGAATATCTCGAAATTTGATACGACTGGCCATGCCTTGGGTCGTTGGTGTCTACCTGCTATTCGTATACGTATCGCAGTACATCAGTTGGGATGGCTTACTAACGTGGGTGCAACAACACGCAATCCTGATTCCCGTGCCCTTTCTCAGCGGAGTCTAGCCCTGCTTTTTGGGGGGTTCTGAACAGGCTTTCGGATATCGACCGTAAATCGGTACAATGGAGTTCGTGGCCCCGAAGTGATTACTTGTGGCCCATCTTCGAAACTGCAAGAAAAATCATGCCACCACGCAACCTCAATATTATCATTGTCGCGGCCTTTGTCAGCGTCTTGTGCTACTTCGCTCACCAACGAGCAAGAACCGCAATGATGGTGGGAAATGCACTTGACTTGATTGACGCATATTACGTCGATCCTGTGGACAAGGAACAACTCTTGATCTCGGCCATGAACGGGATGACAGACACCTTGGATCAACACAGCGAGTACATCCCCCAACAGGATTATGAGTCCTTTCAAGACAACCTGAATCAGGAATTTGCGGGGATTGGCATCTTTGTCGAGCAACCCGAGAAAGGTAAACCTGTCCGTGTGATCACGCCGCTCGTGGGCTCACCAGCACTGTCTGCAGGAATTTTGCCGGGAGATCAAATCGTCACGGTCAATGGTGAAGACGTTTCAAGAAAGGATTTGCGTGAGGTAAGTACAAAACTCAAGGGTAAAGTTGGCACGGATGTTACTTTGACACTCCAGCGTGGGGACGACGACATCTCCATCACCATACAACGTGGACGCATCGAACTTGAGTCAGTCATCGGCGACTACAGAGGCAAGAACAACCGGTGGGTCTATCGATTGCAGGACGACCCAACCATCGCATATGTCCGGCTCACCCGATTTGGTGAAAAGACCGTCCGTGAACTGGAACAGGTCTTGGCAGACCTTGATAATGATTACAGTAGTCTGGTACTCGACCTGAGGGGTAATGGTGGCGGACTATTGCACGCTGCGGTGCAAGTCAGCGACATGTTCATTGATAGTGGCAGAATTGTTTCCACCCGAGTCCGAGGTGGAAAAGTCGAAGACCGCTTCGACGCAACGGAGGGCACATTTGTAGAGAAGGATAAGCCAATCGCGATTCTGATCGACGTCGACTCAGCGAGTGCCAGTGAAATTGTTGCTGCCTGTCTTCAGGACAATCAACGGGCTGTGGTCGTCGGTACTCGCAGTTATGGGAAGGGTACGGTCCAGAACATACTGCCCCTGGAGTATGGACGCAGTGCGCTGAGACTTACAGTCGCACGTTATTACCGCCCCAACGGAAAAAACATTCATCGCGGAAAAGATGCGACAGACGATGACGAGTGGGGCGTACAACCAAATGAAGGGCTAGTCGTTGAACTCGATGAAGGAAGTTTGTCGCAATTGGCCAAACGTTGGCGTGAAGCATCCTATCCTTCACTTGCCGCCACTGACGACGGTAAAACAGAGAACGTCGTTCCGAATCCAGACATCGGGGACACGGCAAAACCAGAGGCCACATCGCAGGCCCCACCGAGTGACACCCAGCCAGACACAAGTGCCGAGGTCGGCCACGGAGAGCCATCTGGCGAAACTCCAGCCAGTGTTGACCCACCCCCAACTTCCGGTCTTGAACTGGACCCGCAACTGAGACGCGCCGTGGAATACCTGCGAAAGAAATTGAGCAGTGAAGTGAAGCAGCCTGCAACCGCCTGAGAGAATCGCCTGGAAACCTCCTTCCAACAACAGCATTCCAACAACTAAACACTTGGTTGCCGACATTGAGCGGGACCAACAACCTTCGTTCCGAGGAAATTTTCACTCATGGGTCTTTCTGACCGAGACTACGGGCGGACCGAACAAACGCCGTGGGATCGCATGCAAAAACCGCGCAGTATGACGGTCACGCTGATCATCATCAACGTTGCCATATTCCTGCTGGGATTGATTTTTGATGACAACGGCTCTAGCGACTCGCAGTCATTCAGTGTCGCTGAATGGTTTGGCTTCTCGCGAGAGACACTTTTTCGTCCCTGGCTATGGTGGCAATTCCTGACCTATGGATTCATCCATGACATGGCAACCCCGTGGCACATTCTATTCAACATGCTCGTGCTCTACTTTGTCGGCCGCCCGGTCGAAATGCGAATGGGTCAAGGGGAATTTCTGCGTTTCTACCTTGTCTCAATCATTGCGGGCGGAATCATTGGTGCTCTCACCAGCCAGTTAATCGATGCACCGGGTACGGAGTCGATTACGTTGGGAGCGAGTGGGGGAGTGATTGCTATTGTCGTCCTTTTCGCATGCTATTTCCCGCATCAAGAACTCTTTTTGATGGGGGTCCTACGCATGCAGGCATGGGTTCTAGCCACCCTCTACGTTGGGATCGATTTGTTAGGTGCAATTTTCACGCTCGCTGGCGGTGAAACGAAAACAGCATTCACCGTGCACTTGGCTGGAGCTGGATTCGCGATGGCATATCATTTTCTGCATTGGAATTTTCGTTGGGCAGACGTCGCTGGCTTCAGTGCACTGCCGACCCGGATGCGACAAAGGTCGCGGCGTATGAAACTGAAACTCCATGATCCGGACAGGAAACTTCAAAAAGAAGCGGATGACGCTGATCGCTTGCTCGCCAAAATCCATGAACAGGGTGAATCAAGCCTGACTGCATCCGAGCGAAAGCTGCTGGAACGCTACAGTCGGCGGCAACGTGAAAAGCGAGATGACTGACGATCATCTGACGGATCAACTTATGCGAAGTAATCTCGGTGAGACCTGGGTGAACAGATTGAAACAAGGAAACGAACCCATGACAACGATCATGCGATGGCAACGCACGAAGACGCTGCGAGGAAGGACAATCCTGATCGCCAGTATCTGCTGCTATCTCTCTCTTCCGATACTGCCAGGAGTCGTTCCTGCCTGGGCACAGGACAGCAAAACCAAGCAACCCGGAATCGGGCAGCGAGCTCCTGATTTCGAACTGCCAATCGTCGGCGAAAATAAATTCCTCCGCCTCCGTGATCAATACCAAGATGGCCCCGTAGTTGTCATCGTGCTCAGGGGCTACCCGGGATACCAATGCCCCGTATGCAAAAGTCAGGTCAACTCGCTCATTAATCGTGCTCGCACACTCGCCTCCGAAGCCAATCGTGTGATCCTGGTCTATCCGGGCAAAGCAGAACAACTGGAAAGACGGTCCAAACAATTACTGGGATCGCGAAAACTGCCAAAGCCAATCGTATTGGTGAGAGACGAAGATATGCAAATGGTAGAAAGCTGGGGACTTCGTTGGCAGGCCCGAAACGAGACCGCCTATCCTGCAACATTTGTCATCGACCAAAATGGACGGGTTGCCTGGAAAAAAGTCAGCAACTCACATGCCGGCAGAAGCTCCGGTGAGGAGATTCTCAAAGAGTTGAGAAAGTTGTAGAACACACATCAGTTTCCACGACCGCAACACTTTTGGCAGCCCAAATTGAGTACCCCTGTGCAGACTGCGCCACACCGATTCACGCCGCACCGTGATCCCACAGTAAGCCTGTGGAAATATCTTGAAAGGATCATCTTCGTTGACATCTCGCATACACATCGTCGGAATCGGTGATGACGGATTCCAAGGCCTGACTGGACACGCAAGACAGTTGATTGACCAGGCAGAGGTTCTGCTTGGAACAACCCCACTGTTAAAGAAGATTCCCACATCGAACGCTGAACGAGTCGAAATCGGCAGTGGATTGGAATCCCTCAAAGAAACCATTGTCAAACTACCGAATCGACCAACCGTGATGCTCGCAGGCGGCGACCCGCTGTTCTACGGAATCGCCCGCTACCTGACGGATTCTTTTGGCAAAGAGCGTTTCGAGGTTGTCCCACACGTCAGCAGTATGCAATTGGCATTTGCGCGGGTAAAAGAAAGTTGGGATGACGCTTACTTGACCAATCTCGCGACCCAGTCACTCGACCGAGTTGTCGACAACATTCGTACTGCGGAACGTGTTGGCCTGTTCACAACAGAATTGATTTCACCCTCCGTTGTCGCCGAAGCCCTGCTGGATCGGCGCATCGACTACTTCACCGTTTACGTGTGCGAAAACCTGGGCACACCCGACGAGGTCGTTACACAGAGCACCTTGCAATCGATTCGCAACCAGTCATTTTCAGCAATGAATGTCATGGTGCTGGTCCGCCGACACGGTGCAGCAGATTGCCCCAGCGGCAGCCAGCGGAAACGGTTGTTTGGCAACCCGGATGATTTATTCTTGCAATCTCGCCCCAAACGCGGCCTGCTCACCCCATCCGAAGTCCGCTGCATCGCGTTGTCTGAGATGTCCCTCACCGTTACCAGTACAGTTTGGGACATCGGTGCCGGCAGTGGGTCTCTGGCCATTGAAGCGGCATCCATTGCTTCCAAAGGCAAGGTGTTCGCAATCGAAATGGATGCGGAAGACTTTGGATTGATGATCGATAATGCACGGATGTTTGATGTTCCCGGACTCGTCCCCATTCATGGTCAGGCACCAGAGGCTTTCAATGACCTGCCCGATCCGGATGCCATTTTCGTTGGAGGCAGTGGACGCATGGTGCCCGATCTTGTCCAAGCCGCATTGGCACGACTGAAGAATGGCGGTTGCATCGTGGTCAACGTTTCCAGTCCCGACAATCTGGTAGCGGTGCAATCGAGAATCGATGAGGCCGGACTGAGAAGCGATGTTCGGATGATCAATATCGCTCGAGGACAGTATCAACTGGACCGAGTCCGATTCGATGCTTTGAACCCAACGTTTCTGGTGCTGGGAAGCAAATAAATGTTGGCAATCTGGATGCGGGCATCGCTACCATGTCGTGAGCCAGCAACAATCGTGACAACGAGGCCAAACGGGCGACCAGCGACAGATGGCCCCTGAACCGCAACAAGACTCAGCCAGCTAGGGGCAATGCGTAATCTGAAGCAAGAAGCCAAATCGAATTTTATTGCCTTTAACTAGTTCTAAGATTAGTGTATTGCAGCGGGTAGCACTCACGATTCCGATGATTCTGACGAAGCCGATACACACCCATGCAGGTTCAAAAGGCGGTGATCACCGCTGCCGCTCCCAATCAAAATCGACTACCTCTGCAACAACTGGTTGACCGTGATGGTCAGGAAAAGACCGCTCTGCAACTAATTGTCGAAGAGACGGTGGCTGCTGGCATTGAAGAAATTTGTGTCATCATCCAACCAGGTGACACGGACGCCTATCAGGCGGCCGCTGGTATACAGTTGGGCAATCTCCACTTCGTCGAGCAACCCCAGCCTCTGGGATACGCTGATGCGATTTATCGCGCCCGGTCCTTTCTCGATAGTGATCCATTTCTGCACTTGGTTGGGGATCACCTATACCTGAGCAACACCGATCAACCATGTGCGAAACAACTGGTGCAGATGGCCTGTGAAAACCAATGCTCAGTCTCCGCTGTCCAATCAACACGTGAAACCAACCTGCCCTATTTTGGCATTGTCAGTGGATCGCTCGTGCCACGCATGGAGGGGCTGTATGAAATCGAGCGGATCGTTGAAAAACCGACACCAACGCTTGCCGAACAGGAACTCGTGACCCCTGGTCTGCGAGCGGGCCACTACCTTGGCTTCTTTGGGATGCATGTGTTTACAGCTGAAATCATAGATTTGATTGAACAACTTTTAGGGAAGCAGAATGAAACGCGGCCAACGCTTTCTGATGCTGCCGCCATGTTACCGACACGTAGTAAATACTTGGCATACCGACTTCATGGAACACGGTACAACCTTGGAATTCGCTATGGTCTTCTGAAGGCACAACTCGCGATTGGACTAAGCGGTGCTGATCGCGACCAAATTCTGGTTGAGATGATTGATCTGCTTGCCAACCGCAGTGAAGTCCCGGAGAGTCGATGAGTTCCCTCATAGACATCATTCTTTCGGATAAAGACGAAGTTCGCGATCGTTCACTAGATTCACTATGTCGTGATGCAAGCCTCGATGAACTTTTGAATCATTGTTGCGAGCTGGATCAATTCCGTCGGCGCGAAGAAAACCTTTACCATCGTGTTCGCGCGCTCTTTTTTCTCTCGGCGATTTATCGGTACCAAATCCCAAATCGCCTCCCACCCGGACAATCAGGCCTGATTCCGTACTCTGGCTATGAGCACTTACTTTCACGCCGTTTTGTCGAAGCGATCGATGGAATACTTAAGGTACAAGAGGCTCAGGGACCATGTGACGGGATAGCTAGCGCGCTTGCGCAAGCTTATCACCAGCTGGGTTTTCAAACACTTGCGGATCAGGTCCGTCGCAGCGTCCGAACGGTCAAAGGTAACCAGTGGATGTTTCGCTTGGGACATCCGGCGGAACACCCTCTGCGGATCCGACCGGAAATGCTTCAACAGGATGCCAAGACCGGTTCGATGCCGATCCTTCGGGAAATCACAGCCGTACGAATGGATTTCTCGCACAGTGCATGGAGCGACATTTTTTTCCTTGGCATGGACTTTCCTGAAGGCGCCCGGGTTCTGAATGTCTCCGTTGATCTCGGTGTTCGAGGCCGTGATGCCAAGCCCAAGCCACCCATCGAAACCTACCTTAGAGTCATCGACCAGCCGGTCATCCGACTGACCAGTGTCGATTTGGGAGCAACGGTCGATGTCGATTCAATCGCCGGGATGTTCGATTTTGCAAGAGATTACTTGGGCCTGCTCAAAGCGGCTGTGATCGCATCGGGCATCGTCCCTCCGGGGCTGGAAGGGTGTGGACATTCGCTGGCTGGACTGCTCACCCGACTCGTCGGCAGCGGACGAGGAATCGAGGTCGTCAGCAAAATCAATGATATCCCCAAAGGCTCTCGTCTGGCCGTATCGACGAACCTGCTGGGGTCGTTGATTTCCGTCATGATGCGGGCAACCAATCAAATTTCGGCACTGAATGGAACACTTACCGAGTCCGATCGGCGACTGGTAGCAACTCGGGCCATCCTCGGCGAGTGGATTGGTGGCAGCGGTGGCGGTTGGCAGGATTCAGGAGGGGTTTGGCCGGGAATCAAGCTAATTGAAGGCACCACAGCCCAAGAGGGTGATCCGGAATACGGAATCAGTCGCGGAAGGCTGATGCCAGTCCATCACGTGATGCCAGAGAGCGAAGTTTCGATTGAAACGCGGCAGAAAATTCAGGACTCGCTGGTTCTGGTCCACGGTGGAATGGCTCAGAATGTTGGCCCCATTCTTGAAATGGTGACCGAACATTATCTGCTTCGCAGCGAGCAGGAATGGAAAGGTCGATCTGAAGCCATGCAAATTCTGGATGATGTTGTCAATGCGTTGGGCGAAGGAGATTTGCGAAGCATCGGCAATGCAACCACACGTAATTTCGAAGGTCCGCTTCAAACCATCATTCCATGGGCCACCAATTGCTTCACTGACTCGTTGATCGAACAGTGCCGTGAAAAATATGACGATCAATTCTGGGGGTTTTGGATGCTCGGCGGAATGTCAGGCGGAGGCATGGGATTCATCTTCGACCCAATCATCAAAAATGCTGCCCAAGACTGGCTGGCAATTGCAATGGTCAAAACCAAGCAAAGCCTGCAGACTTCCCTTCCGTTTGCCATGGATCCGGTTGTTTACGATTTCGAAATCAATGATGACGGGTCGAAAGCAAACCTGCTTTCTGGCGTGACAGCTGGAATGCCCGATCGGTATTATGCGCTCGTGTTACCCGAGCTTCTGCGCACTCCTATGCGGCAACTGCCGCCAGACCTGCGACTCGAATTGCAGCAACTTGGCAATCGGTGCCGTGACGGAACAAGTGCCACAAATTCCATGTTGCTCGATAGCATTCTGCCGCAAACAGACGCCTCACAGGATCAAGCCGGAACCCTCCAGCAGATATTGATCGACGGTGGATTTGACCAACAACAACATGATGCGATTCGTAGTGATTTACAGAGTGGTCGCATTGGCTTGTCCCAGAATCGATTGTCCAGCAATCTGGCGATTCAGGACGTCCTGCAAGAGGATGTGATTGATACGCGGGGCGGAATTCCTGAACGATTTTCTGATCTGGGACGCGAGGCAATCCGACAAGGTCACGTTGCGGTTGTAACACTTGCAGCTGGAGTGGGTAGTCGCTGGACGGAGGGTGCCGGGGTGTGCAAATCGCTGCACCCTTTCAACCGTTTCTCGGGTCGCCACCGCAGCTTCATTGAAGTTCACCTCGCCAAGAACCGGAAAACCAGCTCTGAGTGTGGTGGTTCTATTCCGCACGTCTTTACCACCAGTTACCTGACTGATGAAGCGATTCGTGAGTATCTGGCTGTCCATCTGAATCACGGTTTCGGAAACAGGGTGTACGTTTCCACTGGTCGCAGCATCGGGATGCGAATGGTCCCCATGGTTCGCGACCTGCGCTTTCTGTGGGAAGAAACGGCTCAACAAGCACTCGACCAACAACAGCAGAAAATGCGAGAAAGTGTACGGGCCGCCTTAATTGACTGGGCAAAACAAGCGGGAGAGGGAACGGACTATACAGACAATCTTCCCCATCAATGTATCCATCCTGTCGGCCACTGGTACGAGGTCCCGAACATGATGCTCAATGGAGTATTGCGTTCGATGATTGAAGAACAACCCAGCTTGAAGTATCTGATGCTGCACAACATTGATACGCTGGGAGCAAACGTTGATCCCGGCTTGTTGGGAATGCATATTGATCGCCAAAGTACACTCAGTTTCGAAGTGATTGGCCGTCGCATCGATGACCGCGGAGGCGGACTGGCTTCAGTACATGGACGGCCACGTCTTGTAGAGGGCCTTGCGATGCCGAACGACAAAGCTGAGTTTGGACTGACATTCTATAACTCAATGACGACTTGGATTGACATCGATCAATTGCTCAACACGTTTGGACTCACACGAACCGACCTTACTGACGAACCACGTGTCAGCACAGCAGTTCGTCAAATGGCATCAAGGCTACCCACTTACATCACCTTAAAAGATGTCAAAAAACGTTGGGGACATGCCCAGGAAGACGTCTTTCCGGTTGCACAATTCGAAAAACTGTGGGGTGACATGACCGCCTTGCCAGAAATCGCCTGCTCATTTTTTGCAACCACACAGCAACGTGGTCAACAACTCAAGACGCAGGCACAACTCGATCCATGGAAACGGGACGGCAGTGCCGACTATGTCGAATCTCTGTGCCAATGGTCCTGAGAAACTACTACAGCTCTAGGCTGAATCTGGCGCATTTGAGTTTTCCAACTCAGCCAGCCGTTTTTCGAGAGTGTCTATTCGGTCGGTCACCACTTCAAGCCGATCCAACAACTGGTCTACCGCTGTTCGGCTTGAATCCACAGAAGCCTTCGGCGTAGTGGCTTTCGCTGCAAGCTGTTTTTCCAACCGTGCATTCAGGTATTGGCGTTCCTCGGGCGGATAAAGTGCATGAGAAAATGTTTGCCCACGTCCGGGTGGTGTCAGGGCTTCCACCAGTCCCTTTGCGGCCAGACCACTGACAACCTGTTTCAATACGTCCAAATCGGCAAAGGGATGCATCCGAGAAGCTCGGGTCCGGAGTTCTCCAAGGGTTTGGGGGCCCCGCAGAAGCAACTCTGTCATCACAGCTGACCCGGGGCCATCGACATCCAGCCAGTCATAAGCAGCATGGCGGTACTTGATGGCTCGACCACTCCCCTGAACCTCACGTGCAGCGCCAACGGTGCGAAGTTCGTCGAGCGCCAGCAACACATCGTCATCATCAAAATCCATTTTGGGATCGCGATTTGATTTCTGATTGCTGCCACTGACAATTCCCGCAAGCGTTAATGGATAACTGTCCGGGGTCGTTTTAGCCTTCTCGACCAAAACGCCCAAGACTCTCCGGGCAGGGGCCGACAGGGGGACTGGACTTGCCCTTTGATCGTCAGATTCATCGTTCATAACATCACTCGGTAGTCGTGTATCGGAATGCTTCATTGTCGTAGCTGATGCCTCTGAATGGCAACGGCCCTACCGGGCAAACCAAACCGGTACCAGACAACTCGCTCGATCCGACATCACTGGCAATCAACAGCGGAGCAGAGAGAACGCCGTATGCAGGGGAAATTGATACGGTGTAACTCGCCGAATTCCAGACCAATCAGCGGAAGATTTGGACTAAACTGCAGATAAAAACTGCCCCTGCCACTATCCGAGTCAATGAACTGATGACCCACGAGTTGCCAACTTCCCACAAAGTCATGCACTGGATTTTCATCCCCTTGCTGCTGACCTTCAGCCTTGGAATCAAACCTGAGACTATCTGGGCTGCTGAACGACCCAACATCGTCATGGCCTTTGCAGATGACTGGGGGAAATACGCCAGCGCCTATGGCAAGCTCGCTCCAGGTGGAATCAACGATCATGTCTCGACACCCAATTTTGATGCGGTCGCGGGAGATGGAATTCTTTTCACGCGGGCCTTTGTCAGTGCCCCATCCTGTACTCCTTGCCGCAGTTCTTTGCTGTCCGGTCAGCATTTTTGGCGATGCGATAGGGCATCCATTTTGCAGGGTGCGGTCTGGGATATGTCGATTCCAGCCTACCCACTGCTCCTGGAAGAATCGGGTTACCGGATCGGACATACGTACAAAGTATGGAGTCCCGGTTCACCAGCCAATGCACCTCATGGTGGACGCCCGCGGTCCTTCAATCGGCATGGATCAAAATTCAATGGCTTTTCACAGTCAGCCATGAGAAACCCCGATCGTGAGGCGGGTAAGCAAATGCTGCTGGACGAGGTAAGAAAGAACGTTCGGTCATTCCTGGATGCTGATGACGATGGCACCGTCGATGGTGATCAACCCTTCTGCTATTGGTTTGGACCAACCAACTGTCATCGCAAATGGATTGCCGGCAGCGGTAAAGACCTCTGGGGAATCGATCCAGATTCACTGAAAGGAAAGTTACCCCCATTTCTTCCTGATGTTCCCGTCGTCCGCGAAGACTTTGCAGACTATCTGGGTGAAGCACAAGCATTCGATGCCGGCCTGGGAGTCATCATCGACGAGTTAAAACGCATCGGCGCCTACGAGAACACCATTCTGGTTGTCAGTGGCGACCACGGTATTCCAGGAATCACCCGCGGCAAATGCAATCTTTACGACTTGGGGACTCAGGTTCCCTTGGCAATCCGCTGGCCAACAGGGATCACAGCACAAGGACGTGTAGTCGATGACTTTGTCAGCCTGCCTGACTTGGCGCCCACCTTCCTAGAACTTGCCGGAGTCCAGAGACCTGACAATATGACTGCACGGTCTCTCGTTCCGATTCTGAAGAGTGATTCAAGCGGGCTGGTTGATCCACAAAGAGACGCAGTCTTCACCGGGCGTGAACGTCATGTTGCACGCGCCCGCACCGGTAACAAGCCATACCCGCAACGAGCAATCCGCACCGACCAGCACCTCTATATCATCAATTTTGAGCCTGATCGTTGGCCAATGGGTATCGGCCCGGGATTTGGAGCCCCGGAATCGAAGATGCCTGACTACGAGACACTACGGGAGAACACATTCGCTGCATTCGGCGATCTGGATGCCAGTCCCACAAAAGCGTGGGTGGTCACCCACCGTGCAGAGTCTCCTGAGTTCTTTGAGTACGCCGTAGGTCGTCCACCCAAATATGAACTCTATGACGTCCAAAAAGATCCACACTGCATCAGCAACCTTGCGCTCGAAGATTCAGCAAGCGATGTCCGGTCAAAACTGCATGAACGTCTGATGGACGAACTGACGCGAACAGGTGATCCACGCGTTTCCGCGACCGTGATTTTTGAGGCACCTCCGTTTACCGATTCATTGCAAACAAAACGGAAACCAGCCAACAGGCCCAAAACCAAGCTAAAACAGTGACGCCTTAACCAGGGACACTAGCCCGGTCTGGCAAAACTCGAACGTGCCCGATCGACAATCTTCCAATGGTGACAGTCACGCAAGTGGTCATTGACCATACCCATGGCCTGCATCAATGAATAGCAAGTCGTAGGCCCAACAAAGGACCAACCTCGTTTCTTTAACTCTTTACTCATCGCAACTGATTCAGGTCGGTTCGCAGTCATCTGATCCCGACGCTGCAACACACTCGGATCGTCCGGTTCGAATTGCCAAAAAAAACTTGCCAAAGAGCCAAATTCGTCTACCAACTCCATCGTCCGTTTCGCATTGTTGATGGTCGACTCTATCTTGCCGCGATGACGCACTATCTGCGCATCGAGTAAAAGTTTTTCCACCTTGTTCGGAGTGAATCTGGCCACACGCTGGATATCAAAATTTCTGAACGCTGACCGGAAGGCATCACGCTTTCGCAAAATGGTGAGCCAGCTTAAACCTGCCTGAAATCCTTCGAGGCACATTTTTTCAAACAAGCGTTGGTCATCAGTAACGGGCCTACCCCACTCGGTGTCATGGTACAGGACATACAAAGGATCAGCACCGCACCACCAACACCGACGAACACCATCTGAGCCAATCACAAAATCCGCTGTTTCTGGCATCCGACTCATGACTGAATGCGAAAACGCAAATCCTTGATTTTATTGTCGGGTAATTCTCGTTGCATTCGTTTCAGAATACCCCGTTTGCGAAAATTCAGTTCCTGCATTGTGACCGAATCAGAAACATAAACATGGAGCACGCCGTGCCGCAGATTACCGACTTGAAATCCTGTTCCCAGCTGTTCGCCGACCTCTGCAACAATGATCTGTTGCAGAGTTTCATTGGCCGACACCTGCGCATAACCTCGTCGCGATATCAGTTGGCTGACAAGTGACCCAATACGGCGAATCCGCGGCTTATCAGTGGCCGCATCTTTCGATGGTCGGGCAGAAGAGGAACGAGGTTTCACCATAATGGCTCCGGTATTTCGAGGACTGGATTCTAGACCAACTGAGCAACTTGCTCCAATCCCACTGAACCAGAGTTCTCCTCTTTCCCCAATACAAATTTTCTGTTTGGACAACCCGCAAGCGGACAGTTCAACTGAAAAGCTGGGCCGTTGGACAAGTCTGGAATTTAGATCCGAAAGAGCAAACATTTGTCGGTAATAGAACAAAACATTGATACTGACCCACCGCTGATCATCCTTGGATGGCGAGAGTGGCTGTCGCTGTCTGAGCTTGGCATTGCTCGAATCAAGGCCAAAATCGACACGTGTGCTCGGTCATCAAGCCTCCATTCATATGACATCGAATGTTTCGAGCGTGACAGTTGTTCGATGGTCCTATTCAAGGCACATCCAGTCCAGCGCAAAACACTCGATAAAATGTGCTGGTTCAAAAGTTCGTGTCCCAGAGCAAGGGCAGGGGTCCCGATACCGCCTGATTCTTGCTCCGACGTTTCACTGCCGTTTAGCGAGAGTTACAGCGGCATCTCTCTGAAAATACCCATCCGAATTCAGCGCGGACCAGAAGATGGGCCGGTTGTCATTATCACCGCAGTCCTGCACGGTGATGAACTGAATGGCACCGGAACTGTCCGTCAACCCATCTGTGACCAGACCATCCAGCGAAACGGAGGCATCAGGTATTCAGGAATCAAGAGCGGAGCAAGAGCGACTCGAGACGCAGGCCGTGAATGATCTGGCGTGCAATGATCTGGTGGTCGAACATGAAGACATTGAGGACGATGAAGAACGTCGATGATGAGACCCAACCTGAAGCAAACACCGGTGGCACCAGTATCTGAACCAATCGGTCAACCGCGACGACTGATCACAATCAAGGGACATTCGGTCTGTTTGGCGACTTTGCGAGTAAACTGACCAAACAGCTTTCTCCGCGGACCGATCCGCTGCACGCCGAGAATCACAAGTTGGTCGCCTGCTAATTTGGTGATCACGTCAACTGGATCATCACTCTTCACGAGAACCTGTTCAGAATTCCCGAAGGTGTTGTCATGAGCCACGCGTTCCAGATCCCGCCTGGCGCGTCTGAAATCTATGGCGTCGATATTGTTTGGAACAACTCTCAGAAACGTCACAAGACACTGTTGTTGGCGTGAAAAACTAGCGAGCAACCTTGCGAGCAGATAATCGTGTCCGCCTCGACCAGCCACAGGAACGAGAATTCTTTTGGTTTCAGGCAACTGCCAATTCTCTGCAGCACGCAAGACAACAACATCGGTTTCCAATTGCCCCAACAGTCCCTCAAGTGGCGTGTCGTGACTGTCGTCACTGATTTCGCTTAGTCCCAGCAGGACCGATTCGCAGCGATGCAGTTTGGCGACACGGGCAATCTCGGGCATGGGTTCAGCAGACACGGTTGTCAGAGTCTCGACCGGCACACCCAGTTTCGATGATGCCCGCAGCAATTCACGAAGCACCGCTTGCGATCGATCGGCAGGTCCGGGATCGACGTCCGGTTGCCATGAGTCCGGCGCCACCACAACGGTCTGCAGCAATACCCGGCCAACCGTTGCCGGTACCAGAGTATTCGCCAAAGCGATCATCGCTTCCGCATTTCGCGGATTGGCAATTGGCACCAGAACCAACGGTGAACTACCTCGCAACCGCAACAGTTCCGGGTTTGCAGCCATGCTGGAAACGTCTTTTAAACGTGCACGACGTGCGAACAGCGTCAGGAACAGCAGGCCACCAATGCTCAGCCAGGCGATCGCAATCATTCCAGCGGACGGAACAACAATACCTTGGAAAATTGCCAGCGCAACACATGACAACCCACCAACGATTGGAACCATGGGATAAAACGGAGCGCGAAATGGTGGTTGAGTTGCGCTGCGACGCCTCACCAATACAGCCAACCAGTGCGCCATCGCAAATGTCATCAGGAAGATCAAGCTGGCCGTCGCACCCGCAGAAGCGACATCGGGCAAGGCTATCACCAGCACTGAAATCAGCACTGACGTCACTAGAATCGCATTCACCGGAGTGTGCCACCGAGTCGAAAGTCTGCTCAAAGACGAGGGCAACGTATGGTCACGCGACATCGCCAACACAATCCTCGAAGCCGCAAAAAGATTAGCTTGCAGCGCTGTGAACATCGAAAGTACTGCGGCAAAAATAACAAATCCATAACCCATCGGTCCCAAATAGTTCTTTGCCGCCAAAGCAACAATCCCCTCAGGATTCTGGCCTGCCGCCTCGGCAATCCCCTGTCCATCCGAGACTCCCACCGTTGTGATCACAAATAGCAACGGCAGGTAGATCAGCAGGGCGATGATCAATGACAATAACATCGCGCGAGGAATATTTTTCGCTGGATTACGAACTTCGCCCCCGACTGCTGCAATTAAATCGAAGCCTTGAAGCGCTATAAAGCTGAAGCCCATTGCCTCGAACATTCCCACTACCCCGGTCGAAAAGAACGGCTGCAATGCAGCCTGTGTTTGCGTGACAGGTTGCCAAGCCACCGCCCATAAACCGCCCAGAATCAGGATCCCGAAAACGATCACTTTGCCGACGTTCGCCCAAACGCCACCCCCACTCGATTTCCTTACCAAACCGATCGCCAAACTGAATACCGCAAAGGTCGCGATCCAGGATACCAACCACTCACCGGTTGCCCATGCAGGCACCGAATACCCTGCCAGTTGGATTGATTCCCGGATGAGGACAAGAGAAAAGTAACCAAAACCGACGGCATACAGCATCGCTGCAACGATCGACGCGAACCACACGATCCAGCCAACAGCAAAAGCAGCCTCAACAGACAAAACCTTTCGACTGAAAGCATAGGTCCCGCCAGACTCCGGGAATTTCGAAGCCATCTCTCCAAAGCTCAAAGCCGTCAACATGGCAATCAAGCCATTCAACGCAAAAGCAACCATGGCAGCCGGTCCGCTGGTTGCAAAGGCAACACCTGCCAATGCAAGGATACCGCCGCCCACGATTGCGCCGACACCTATCCCGGTTGCCGACAATAATCCGATATGTCTTTCGTTCTCTGGAATCGCCGCGTACTCTCTGAAAGATGGCTATTTAATAACGGCATTCTGTCACCTAATCAGACGACGTCAATCTGTCACCTCGGCAACCGTACGAGCCAGCACTGAACGCGTCTCATGGCCAAAGCCGAAGAGGATTCGCAATTCTGGTGATCCGAGCAAGGCAAACTCGCATTGCCAAGTTTCCCGGTCACCATCTGAAATCCAGCGCCAAGACTAATCTTAAACTTGGGGTTCCCAGCCTGGTGCATACTCACGTCCCCAAAGTGCTTCAGCGGCAGGGTTGTCCTTGATGTGACCGTTGGTCGGGTCAGTATTCAGGACACTCCCAGTGCGATAGGCAATATTGCCCAAGTGACACAACAGCGTACTCTGATGGGCAATTTCGATATCAGCATTCGTCAATCGACCAGTGCGGACCCCATCGAGAAAATCTGCAAAATGATCTTTGTCACCACCCGCACCGTTTCCACTGGTAACTTCCTTCCCTTTCATGTCATACATGACATAGCCAGTGCCCTGTTGCACGAGCGACCCCTGGGTACCGTGAAAGCTAATGCCGAATCCTGAATCATGGGGGCCTAAAGGGGACCAACTCAGCCCCTCCCATGTGATCGATTTATTTTCAGGAAAATCCATCGTCACCATCAACGTGTCAGGGGTTTCCTGGTCGTCCTCGTGCCGATACTTCCCACCGCCCGCTGTCACTCGACTGGGATAGTTCACATCGAGTCCCCATCTCGCCACATCAATCCCGTGCACACCATTGTTTCCAAGTTCTCCGTTCCCCCAATCCCAATGCCAGTGCCAGTTGTAATGCACAACATTGTCTTTGTAGGTTCGGTCAGGGGCAGGCCCCTGCCACAAACGCCAATCCAACCAATCCGGAACATCCGTCTCTTTGCCAATACCAATGGAAGGACGCCGATTGTTGTACCAGGTACGTGAATAGAGCACGTCGCCTATCTCACCATCGTGGATGCGTTGGATTGCTTCTACGATCCCCGGCCAGGAACGTCGCTGTGTTCCCATTTGCACGATTCGCTTATTCTTGCGAGCGGCCGCAACGGCCATTTCACCTTCCTCGGGGGTATGACTGCAGGGTTTCTCAACGTAGACGTGCTTGCCAGCAGAGCAACCGAGAATAGTGGCTGGCGCATGCCAGTGATTGGGGGCGGCTACAACCAGAACATCGACTCCGCTGTCATCCAAAATCCGACGAAAATCGCCGACGACCTTGGGGTCCTTTTTTTGGACTTCACCCACTAACTGGCTGACTCTGCCTGCAGCTCTGGTATCAACATCACAAACGTAGGCGATTTCAGTATTGCCAGCCGCCATCATTCCTCGGGCGATCGCGCTGCCGCGGCCATTCACACCCATCACACCCATCACAACTCGCTCGCCGAGCGACTCGCTCGCCGAGCTATCCGACTCATCTGCCTGTACGGATGCGTTCATCGCTCCCGCCGCTGCCAGCGCGATGCCGGACCTCAGAAACAGCCTGCGATCCTTTAACTGCTGTTGATCCCGAATTTCGGCTACTGAATTCAATGGCCTTTCTTGTTTCCGGATAAATTCACTCATTGGTCTCTCTCTATCTGATACTCGTGGTGGGGTTTCTTGGCAGGTCGAACAACGAAGGGTGGACGACGATCAAAGGCTTCAGCAAGTTGACGGGACACAGCCACATTGGCCGGGCCTGCATGTGCATGGATCAGGTATCGCCACGTTGTCGGTTGTTCACGATACAACATCACTGGAGCATCCCGACAAACAGAAGCTCCCATCCAGCCATCATCTCTTACATGCCACTTGCTGGGATAACTCGCATTATGGGGATGATCAAAGTACGTCAGACCCTCCGTCGTTGCTGCATCAACCGATCCGCTGTAATCGATCCATGCCGACGGTTGTCCAAACAGTTCTTTTTCTGTTTGCTTGCCATTGCTGCCGGTCAAAATACCATCACCGAATACCGCCGAAATGGACCCTGCAACTCGGATGGCCAGCAAGCCAAAGTTGGTCTGTTCCAATTCCAGTGATTCAGCAATGGAATTCAGTGTTGTCTGTATTTCGACCAGAACCCCACCCTGGTCAGATGGCGAGATCGCAGCAATCAACTGCTGCTTGATCAACGCAGCCGGATCATGGCCATCATACCAACCAAGTTCAACTGCCATCCTCGCTTCTTCTTCACCATCCTGATAGGCAAGCCAACGGTCTTGGCGAATCACCGCATCGGAATTATCAGACCAGAAGTCGATACCAAGAACTTTATGGTGAGCGAACCAGATGGAGCGATGATGATCGTGATTTGGCGCACCGGGATGTCCCATCCTCGTCAGTGGTAACCCGGAAGGTCCAGTCAACGGGAAAAAAAAGGGGCGGGGCGCGTCATCTGCGGCGTGCCAACGCAAACGCTCTTGACCATCGACAACAAATGCAACCTGCTGTTGCGGCAGCGGTACCAACTGGCAGCGGGGGGACTTGGGAAACATCGGCCACCATTGCGGTAACCCGTTGGACACCGAATGCTCATCCAGCGGGAGGGAAGAAAGCGGGGGAGAGTCAACTGGCGCAACACACCAACTGGGTAAGCTGAATTGTAGCAGCTTGAGCTTACCCCAAAAAAAGAGAGTCTGTGACCAAACGTGTCAAACCTCAGCGTCATCCTTTGCTTGTTCGAAATTTCCAACTTGCGAGGTACACGATGTACGAGTTTGACGAAGACGGATGGGACAAAAAGCAGGCCGAAACAGGTGATTTTGGCCGTCTGGGCGAAGGTTGGCTGATTGAATGGAGCCTGCCAGCCACAGATCAACGCTTTACCGCTGTCCCGCGTTTCCTTCAAATCGGCACCGGTCAGTGGTGCGCCGCCGAATATGCAACACTGTTCCCGGAACGAACAACGGCAGAGGCCTATGCCAGAGAGTTTGGTATCCCGCTAAACGGATCCGTCAGCATTGTCCGACATCGCTTCTAGTTGCGTTACTGGCTGCTGGATCCTCTGAATTTCCACGCCAGCGGGGTAATCAAACACACAGCTGCTGCTATCTTTGTACGACACCTGCCGATTCTGTAGGAATTGAGCGGATTTCTCAGCGACCCCTTCTTTTTGTCGTAGCTATCTCCAAAATCATTGGTGAACAGAAATCTCTGGGCAAGTTACACTAGGTTGGCCCCAACCCGATGTACCCTCCCCCAAATTTTGTTGTTCATGTACCCAAGAACCTTCCTTCTGCTGGCGGCTCTTGTCGCTCCCTTAACGTCAATCAGTGCGGCGGAGCCTGCAAAAGCTGAAGCCGCAGCCGACAGCGATGGACCTGCCGCCGGTCACAGTTACCACGGCGAGGCCTTCAATGAAGGCCCACGGCAAGCTGCCGTCCTCATCGATGGCATGTCGCCCATCGAATTTGGTACCTCAAGCAAGTCGCCTGCTGCTCAGAAGTTCATCGAGCAGGGAATCGCACAATTGCATGGATTCTGGTACCTCGAGGCCGAACGTTCCTTTCGCCAGGCTGCCAAGGAGGATCCCCAGTTGGCCATGGCCTATTGGGGAATGGCGATGGCGAATGCGAACAATACAAAACGGGCTCGTGAGTTCATGGACAAAGCCATGGAACTGAGCAAGAAAGATACAAGCCACAGGGAAACTCTCTACATCGAAGCGTTGGACCGTTTGATTCCGAAGGAAAAGAAAGACGAAAAGAAAGACGAAAAGAAAGTTGATCGCGAAGCCGAACGGGACGAAAAAAAGAAGCGGACCGAGCGCTATTTGAGCGACATGGAACGGCTTCTGCATGAATTTCCGGAAGACATCGAAGCCCGGGTCCTGCTCGCACTGCAACTTTGGTTAGCCGAACGCAGTGGCGTCAAGATTACCAGTCGCTATGCCGTCAATGCTTTGCTAGGTGAGGTATTTGCTGCCAATCCCATGCACCCCGCACATCACTATCGCATTCATCTTTGGGATTCTGCCCGGCCCGACAATGCTTTGCACTCCGCCGCACAGTGTGGCCCTGCAAGTCCCGGCATTGCCCATATGTGGCACATGCCAGGACACATCTATTCAAAGCTCAAACGTTATGAAGACGCTGCATGGCAGCAGGAGGCTTCTGCGCGTGTTGATCACGCGCATATGATCAGAACACGGTTGATGCCTGACCAAACTCACAACTTTGCGCACAACAACGAGTGGCTGGTACGCAATCTGATTTATGTCGGTCGCGTACAGGATGCTCTGGACCTTTCACGCAATCTTGTCTCACTGCCCCAGCATCCGAAATACAATTCGTGGAACAAACGAGGCAGCTACAAATACGGTCGACAGCGACTCGTGCAAACGCTGACCGAGTACGCGTTGTGGGAAGAATTGATCAAGGAGTCTGGGGGCAACTACCTGATTCCGACAACGGATGACGCGCAGCAAGAGGAATGGCTTGGATGGCTTGCTGTCGCACAGTTCATGACAGGTGACTCAAAACAAGGCGCGCGCACCTTGCGATCCCTGCAGCGTCGCAGTTTAGTCTTGCAGACGAAAGTCCTTGATCTCGAGGACAAACAGGCAGACGTCGACGAAGCGAAATCATCCAAAAACGAGAAGGAAGCAGACAAAGAGACCGCTGAGCCAGAAAAGCCTGAACCGACCCTTGATGAAGTCAAACGGCACATCTCGCAACTTGATCAAAGCCTCGCCAAAGTACGAACCGCTGATGCCGTCAAGCGAAAAGATCTCAAGTCGTTCAAGGAAAACTTGCCCAAAGCACGGTTGAATCCATTGATTCAGGCACAATGGCAAGGAGAGATCGGGGACCTTGATGAAGGAATTAAAATCGCTGAAAAAGCTGTTCGAGATGGCTCAGGTCAGGTCCGTCCGCTCGCCGTGCTCGTCGATCTGCTTTGGAAAAAAGATCGTAAGGATGATGCAAAAACACACTTTGCCAAACTGCAAAAGACAGCTGGCACTGCCGATCTGAACACGCCGATGCTCGCGAAACTTGCTCCCGTGGCCAAGGCTGCAGGAGCAAAAACGGATTGGCGACTGCCAGAGCCACCGAACAAAGATCTGGGTGAGCGGCCACCATTGAATGACCTGGGGCCTTTCCGGTGGCAGCCTTATCAATCCCCCACATGGGGCGCCAAGGCTCCTGATGGCAAACTGGTAGCCGGGGAAGAATTCGATGGCAGGCCACGCATCATCATCTTTTACCTCGGCTTCGGCTGCTTGCACTGTATTGAACAGATCCATGCATTTTCACCGCTTTACGATGAATACAAGAAGGCCGGCATCGATGTGATTGCCATCAGCACCGAAACCGTAGACGATCTTCAAAAAGGCATGAAAGACTTCGGTGAAGAGATCAATATTCCACTGCTAAGCAATGGTGACCAGCACGTCTTCAAAGCATTCCGCTGTTGGGATGATTTTGAAAACCAGCCGCTACACGGTACGTTCCTGATCGACCACCGAGGAAAAGTGCGATGGCAAGATATCAGCTACGAACCATTCAATGATGCTAAATTCCTGCTGGAAGAATCCAAACGGTTGCTGACGTTGCCCTGAAGATGAGTCTCGGTTGTTCTGCCAACAGCGTGTTGACATGACAGCGGCAGTTCAAATCCCCATCTAGACGCGATACAGTGTGAACAATGACTGCTAACATCACTGAATCTGATATCAACTCACCTCAGGGGTAACATGCATCGCCTCAATCCCTACAAATCGGTTGAGACTTATTCAACTGTCCAGCAAGCAGGTAAACAGGTAAACGGCATTCCTCCGACAAACAGTTTCATCAAGCGGCTGTTCGAGTACCTAGTGGTACTGCTGTTGATCGCTGTCATGATGGGCTTGCTGCTGATCCTGCCAAGCAAGTAACCATGCTTTGGATCCGAGCGATTCAGCTGGTTTCAAATCGGCAACGTACGATCTGTCAATTCCGACCTCGGTGCCATCCGGGGCCTTACATTTCGTAGCCGTCTTCGATCTGTCCATTCTTGATAACGATGGGAATCCCGTCGCGAACCTGCAGTACTTCGTCTTCGCCTTGGTTTTCAACGCCAGTTGCATTCAGAATTTTGACGTTGGATCCGATCCGGCAATTTTTGTCGAGGATCGTTCCCGCGATAATCGTTCCGTCTCCGATCCCCACTGGCAGAACACCGTCTGACAGGTTGGACGGATCATCAATGAAGTCAGCACCCATCACGACGCTGTCCTTGATGACCACATTGTTGCCAATTACTGTTCGCAACCCAATCACGCTGTTCTTAATGATCACATTATCACCAATACGACAGCCATCTGCGATCAAGCTACCTGTGATTTTTGCGTCGCCCATGATGGTCGGAGGCAGAAACCTTGGGCGACTGTAAATCGGTGCTCCCGGGTTACGAATATCGAACGGCGGCGACTTGCTCGCCAAATTCAGGTTGGCTTCGTAAAAAGCACGGATAGTTCCGATGTCTTCCCAATAACCGTCAAACAGGTGGACCTGAACTTTGTGAGAATTAATCGCCTCCGGAAACACTTCCTTGCCAAAGTCCTGGTGGCTGTTGCTGTTCAGCAGATCAACCATGGTCGATTTGTTGAAAATATAGAGTCCCATGCTGGCCAGACAGTCACGTCCTCGACTGGGAATGCCTCGGGCATCAATCCAGCTGGGCTCCATTCGAACCGTAGCAAGTTCTTCTTCAGTCTGCGGCTTTTCAACAAAACCTCGCACTTGCCCCTCATCATCGACTTGCATGATTCCGAGTGCAGAAGCATCTTTGCGGGAAACGGGAATCCCAGCGATGGTGGCGTCGGCCCCTGATTCGACATGAGTCTGCATCATCTCTCGAAAATCCATGCGGTACAGCTGGTCACCCGAGAGAATCAGCACATGCTCAATCCAGTCTTCCTCAAGGTGCACCAGATTCTTTCGCACGGCATCTGCAGTCCCCTGATACCAATCGGTTCCCTGATTGACTGTCTGCTGGGCAGCGAGGAGTTCAACAAAGCCACCATTGAAGTGGTCGAAGGTGTAGGTTTGCCGCAGATGGCGATGCAGACTTTCAGACAAAAACTGAGTCAGAACGTAGGCCCGATTCAATCCGCTATTGATACAGTTGCTGATGGGAATGTCGATCAGTCTGTATTTCGCCGCAAGTGGAACGGCCGGCTTGGCTCGAATTTTCGTGAGCGGAAAAAGACGCGTTCCACGGCCACCGCCGAGAATCAGAGCGATGGTTTTGGAGAGATCCATAGAGAGACTCAAGTGGGTATCGTTACTGCTTTCATCCTGCCCACAGGTTGTAACCCGCAAAGCGAAGATTAGAAAGGTTCAGTCCCACATCTTCACCAGTACTTCTCAAAGCGAATGGTGCCAGGCCCACTGGAGTCTCCCTCATCACTAAATCCTGCATCCCGGAGCAAAGGCAACATTCCCGGAGTGGATGGTGGATCCGCTCCGGGCGGAACATAGCCGATCATGGCAGGATTCCCACACAAGAACACATGCGTGTGAACTGCTGACAACGGATCACCCGCTGCATCTGCGAGCTGACCCGAAGTAAACAGTTGCTGCAGATACTGTTTGCCGACGTAACCGGGATGGGACTCATCAAGATTTTCCGGATCCCTCGTCGTGAATGGCAGATACCGATACTGCGGATACTGACACATCAATTCCGCATGCTCCACCACATACGCGAGGTCGGACCGATGACGAACACTGGTGACGTTGATAATCCGGCCGCGATGTCCTGCGGCCAAAAGCTTGGCAGCCATCGCATTATGCGGCGCTTCCCCCGTCCCAGTGCCCAACATCAACACCGTATCATCCGCCCCCACATCCTTAAGGATGTAGTGCCCCGTGATCTTTTTTTGGACTTCCAACCGATCACCCACCTCAAAGTTGAACAGACGTGGTGTTAACACCGGAGGTTTCTTGTCGGGTGAGTCCGAGCCACGCACCAGCGTGATGTAAAACTCGAAGTAATCAACCGAATCGACTGGTGCCACTTGACCGTGGGCATCGATCATCGGACAGGAAATGGAGTAGGCCCGGCGAGTCAATTTCCGGAGTTTCTTTTCGGGAACCTCCTCCAGCTGTGTCCCCTGAAGCCTCGGTTCCCAATTGCCAATCCCCAAGGCGACGTACTGGCCCGGTTCAAAGGCAGGAATGGGATTATCTGGCCGAATCCGGAATCGAGCCAAGTCGCTATTGGCATCAATCCTCTCAATAATCGATGCGTTATAGAATTTTTCCCTTAACTGAGTCGCTTCCGCGGCTTCCAAGGGTGCCGAACCGATCATGTCACTCAATGTGTCGCTCCGCAGGATTGATCGTTGAATCCGTTTCGTTCTAAACGTAACAAACAGTCGGCGACCCAAAAACTCATTAAAATCTAGTTGGTTTTCAGGGCCGCATTTGAAACGCAATCTCAATATAATAAATTTACAGTCCCCCATGCGGTCTGGTCGCGATCAACTCTGGCCACCGCTGTTACAGGCGTTCGAGATCATTTTTAAGGCATAAATAGCGATGTATACGTCGAAAGGCCATTCCCTCATCCGTTTCCTGTCTCCAACATTCCAGCGGCTGGCAAAAACCAGCTCATGGGCAGTTGCCGTGGCAATCCTGTTCCTGACGGGGACAGAAGCATCGCAAGCAGAGCTTTGGACCGACCTGAGGGGCACACAGACGGTTGAGGCCAGAATGATCGGTCTATGGGGCGACTCGGTGATTCTCGAACTCGCTGGTGGCAAGCGGGTGACTGTCAAAATGGATGCTCTACGAAGCGAAAGCCGTATTCAGGCAAGAGAACTCTCTAAAAATCTCAAGACTTCACGCGCGGGTCGAGTCGCGGAATTGCAAGGTATTGCTGCATCTGCATCGGCCAAGGCCCCCCAACCACTGCCACAGCCCCCGGCGGCAAGACCCTACAAGGCCCCCCAGCAAAATGTCGGCGTAACCGAATTTGTGGCCCAAATCGATCAAGCGGTGTCCGATGGTCACCTGCTGGCAATTTACGACGCCCTGCCACCAAGTTACCGAAAAGATGTCGACGATTTGGTACGTCTGGCTGCCTCACAACTTAATCAGAACTCATGGCAAGGCCTGGTTGGAACCGCCCAGCGGCTGGGAGATGTCATCGTCACTCACCAAAACTGGTTCCTCTCGAGCCCGCGAATTCAAGCTTTGCCACCCAAGGATCTCGATATGGTCGAGACTCAAGCTCTGTCCTTGGCCGGCGTGTTGAGGGTAGGACTGTCGCCCGACGCCACCAATCTGAATCAATTGCAGACAGTCAGCTTTGGGCAGTGGTTGACCGAACGCGACGAAGCGATTGCCCCGTACCTCGCCCAATTGGTGAACGAGATAGGGATCGGTGTTGGCCGACAAGTCACCGTCAAGTCGGAAAAAAAGGAGGCGGCAATCATCACCGTGGAACAAGATGGCAATCAACGGGAAATTCAGCTCGTATCGGTCGATGGCTACTGGGTGCCCAAGACGATCGCCGACCAATGGTCTGTGAACGTGGACGCACTCAAGAATGACATCACCGGGACGACAGGGATGATTGACGCCCTTGGCTTGGTCGTGGGATCGCTCAACCCAGCACTTGATCCCATGGCGAATGCGCAAACCTCTGACCAGTTCCATCTAGCGATGAATGGCTTGTTCTCGCCAACCATTCAGACAGCCATGATCACGTTGGCAACGGCACTCGGAAAAACCCCCACCATCGCCTCCAATCAAACTGCTAGCCGTGGAAACGGTGGCCGCGGCGGTTACGGGGGCGAGGATTTCGAAATGGGGGATGAAATGGGCGATGAAATGGGCGATGAAATGGAGGGCGGATACGGCGGCAGTGGCCCCGGAGGACTGACGCCTGTAGGACCCGGAGGACTTGGACCTGTAGGACCCGGAGGACTTGGACCTGTAGGACCCGGAGGACTTGGACCTGTAGGACCCGGAGGACTCGGACCTGTAGGACCCGGAGGACTCGGACCTGTAGGACCCGGAGCGCTTGGACCTGTAGGACCCAGAGGGCCCGGAGGGCTTGGATCTGGAGGAGCAGGATATGGCGGCAGTGGACCACCTCAGGGTGGCCAACCTCGTTAGGACAGCGTTGACTCGATACCGAATGCAACGTCAACTCGTTCGCAGATAACAGATTCCCCACGGCATACATTCGTCAATTGTGCAGAAGGGAAGGATCCGGAGCGTTAGCTCGCCAAAGCAGGCGTTTTTAACGATTCAGTGAGTCGGTCCGATGTCTTCTGCGTCGCTCCATAGCCTCCAAGTAATCACGGAATCTAAATCGTTTGAGCGATACAACGCCCCGCCGCGTGGCCATCATTGGCGGTGGCCTTTCCGGCTTGGCTACCGCCGCCAAACTGCACCGACTGGATGCCTCCATTCAGTTGGTCCTGTTCGAGCGCGGCGACCGTGCGGGAGGGGTCATTCACAGCGAGCAGGTCGGCCCCTTTTTGATCGACCATGGTGCGGACATGTTTTCCACCAAACCATCGGCAGCATTGGATTTCTGTCGTGAACTGGGGTTGGAAGATCAGCTGATCGAACCCCAATTGACGGGTCGAGGAGCCCGCATCGTTCGGAACGGGAAATTGGTTCCGATCCCTGATGGTTTCGTGGTGATGCGGGCAACCCAGTTGTGGCCCATGCTGACCACGCCGCTGCTTAGCCTCCGCGGAAAGCTGCGGTTTTTACTCGAACGCTGGGTCAAACCAGCCAAGGATGGAGAAGACGAATCGATTGCCGCATTCGTTCGCCGGAGAATGGGTGTCGAGGTTCTGGATCGAATCGTGGCACCGCTATCAGCGGGAATTTACACTGCTGATGTCACCAAACTGAGCATGCAGACGACCATGCGTGCCGTCGCATCCATGGAAAGCAAGTACGGATCACTCGCCAAAGCGACTGCTATCCGGCGACGCAAGGGCGAGGATTCCGTCGAACGCAACAGCACCGGCGCAAGGTACGGCCAGTTTCGCGCATTCAAAGGCGGGATGATCGACTTGATACAGGGGCTTGCTGAAACATTGCCCAGCGGATCAATCAAGCTGACTTGCCCAGTTGATTCCATCCGACCGCACGGGGAAGGATGGATCGTTTCAGAAGCGGGAACGGATCATTCGTTCGACCATGTGATCGTCGCTGTGCCACCTTTCTCAGCCTCAGAACTTTTGAACGACGTCGTTCCCAAGGCCGCTGCTGAACTTCGCATGATCGAATCGGCATCAACTGCAATCGTTGTTTTGGCTGTATCAGCGAAAGATATTCAGCGTCCGGTCAAAACATTCGGATTCGTGGTGCCACTGTCAGAGCAACGTCGTATCCTTGCCGGTAGTTTTGCGAGCCAGAAATTCAGCGGTCGAGCCCCGGAAGATCATGTTCTAATACGAGTCTTCATCGGCGGTGCAATGCAATCCGAGTTCCTCAAGAAATCCGACGACGAGCTCATCCAAATTGCTCGCGAAGAATTGAGTGATCTCATCGGTCTGACAGGAAACCCAGTGGTCACACGTGTTGTGCATTGGAAACAGGCGATGCCCCAGTACCATGTCGGCCACGGTGACCGGGTCCGGATCATCGATGAAGACATCGATGGGGTGCCGGGGCTATCTTACCTAAGCAACGCGTTGCACGGCGTTGGAATTACCCCAGTGATCCAGCAGGCGGATCACGTCGCCCGCGAAGTTGTTTCACGCTTTACACCCTCAGGCGACTCGGCGAACAGCAAGGGTATTGGGTGACAACTCGGGTTTCAGGCTGACCGATCGATCGCTGAGTGGAAATCGAATCTTCTCCATTGCGTTTCTCATCGCTACCGCATCACGAAAACGCTTGTTGGGAGTTGGATCAATCGCTTTTCGGATCAGCGATACCAGGTCATGGGAAAGACCGCGGCGGAGCTTATTGAAAGCGGGCAGAGATTCGAACGGATACTCCGGTACCTCTCCAGCCAAGGTTCGGTAAATCACCAAACCAAGGGAAAAAACATCGCTTCGATAGGAGGGATGGCCCATCGCCTGTTCGGGTGCCATGTAACCCAGTGTCCCTGAAGCCGAGATATCGTGGCCGCGACTCTCAATCCTCGCCAAACCAAAATCCGTCAACTGGATGGACTGATCGGGAAACAGCACCAAATTTTCAGGTTTGATATCCCGATGCAGAACCTTGTTCTCGTGAGCGTACGCAACCGCGGTAGTCATTTGAACGACGTAGTTAATCGCTGTTGCCCGCGATAGGCGGCGGCTCAATCGGTCAGCGAGGCTTTCCTCTCCGAGTGGAAAAACAATCACAAAATGCCCGTCGATGAAGCGGGCATCCTTGAGTGGCAGGATACAGGGATGATCCAGTCGAGCCATGATCCGGACCTCCCGCTGCATATCCTCCAATGACTGAGAATTTGCGATGTATCGCTCATTGGGAATTTTGAGTGCAACTTTGCGATCTTCGATCAGATCGTGGGCCGCAAAGACCGTAGCAAAGCCACCCTCTCCCAAACGTCTCAACAGTCGGTACTTGTCCAGACGCCGCCCTACACGAAGGACAGCAGTTTCTTCACCTTCGGCACAGAAGATCTTCAGAGAGGGGGCCACATGCATCTCATCTGTCGCGGAACGAACTAGTCAGTCAGCACGAGAAGTGCATGAAAGTGATTGGAATCACCGTGCTCGAGAAACCGGGACCAAATCATCACAGCTTCGCTCTTCCTGCCAACAGTTGGGTTAGATCGTCACACTCCTGCCGGTCAGCACAGTTTTTCCGACCGATCCTTGGATTGCCATCAGCAAACACGATTCACCCAGTCGGAAAAGCCGTCATAAATTACCCTTCGGAGCCACGTTTCGTTGACTTCCGGACTCAGTCTTGGCCGATTCAAAAATTCATTTTTCAAGTGGGTCGATGCGTCTGAACATCAACAACCGCATATCAGCTACCTCGCTCCCCGGAAACTCGCTTGCTCGAAGCGTCAATGTCGACTTGCCCGGACGAAGTTGCATGATTCCAAGGGTCATCGGTCGCCAATTCCGAACGTAACCCTCCACACGTCGAAAGCGATCTTCTTCGGCTCCAATCAGGGGTCCATCGTTCGCAACTTCAATCAATTTTTCAACTTTTTGATTACCCAGTGACAACTGAACTTTAGACCCCACCGCATCCTGCTTGCAGGCATAATACATCTGTACCTCAAAATCCCCTCCGCCAAGGACGTCAACGTCCCAGGTTATCGAATCTTCCGGCCCTGTCCAATTCGTCATGTAGGTGCAGTTGGGAAAGCGATTACTGCGTCGAATCCCCCCGTGAGGCTTTGCATCTCTCGCGGGTAACTGCGTGAACTCTGAATCAGGATGGGCCAATGTGATGGGTCTCGACGGGGGATCACGACTTGACTTGAGCTCAGTTTCTTCCAACCAGCTATCCAGCTCTTTCCTGAGTTTTGCAGCCACCTCTGGTTTCTGGGCAGTCAAGTCACTCTTTTCACGCGGATCATTGATGATGTCGTACAGACCTCCGCTCAACTGCAAACGAAAACGATCGTTTCGGACGGTCGCTTTTT